>DOBD01000041.1 GCA_003506275.1 Bacteroidales bacterium
TGGAACTGGGCTGCGGCAAGGGTGAGTATACGGTCGCATTGGCTGAACTATACCCCCATAAAAACGTCATCGGTATCGATATCAAGGGTGCCCGTATGTGGACAGGCGCCAAGGCTATCCAGGATAAAGGGCTGACCAACGCTGTCTTCCTCAGAACCCATATTGAATACCTCAGCCGTTTTTTTGCTTCCGGTGAGGTCGCTGAAATCTGGTTGACGTTTCCTGATCCCCAGATGAAGAAAGTGCGCAAGCGCCTGACATCGACCCGTTTCATGCAAGACTACCAACGTATGTTGTCACCTGAGGGACTGATTCATCTCAAAACGGACAGCGCCTTCATGTATCAATACACCAGGGAGATGATCATGCTCAACGAATTGATTGTCGTGCATGATACCGACGACCTCTACCACTGTGGTTGGAACGACCCATTGCTTGCTATCAAGACCTTTTATGAAACGCAATGGTTGATGCGCGGTCTAACCATCAAATACCTGCAGTTCAGACTACCCGATGTCGTTGACTGGAAGGAGCCCGATACGGAGATCACACCTGATCCCTACCGTAGTTTTGGTCGCAGTGCCCGTTTGGCACCAGCAACCGATACCCCATCATCCCACTAATCCTTGTTACTATGGCAATTTATCCCAAACTCATCACCGATGCCCTCGAGAAAGTGCGTTACCCCGGAACGGGTAAAGACTTGATTGCCGCTGGCATGGTGGAAGATAACATCCGCATAAACGGCAACAGCGTATCGTTCACGTTGAGGTTTGATAAACCCAACGATCCCTTTATCAAGTCCTTGGTCAAAGCCGCCGAAGCAGCCATTCATACCTACGTGGGAGAGGATGTGGTCGTAACCATCGATGTCAAGGCTGCCCAGTTGGCCAGGCCTGAGCCTGATAAATTACTGCCTCAGGTCAGGAATATCCTGGCGATTGCCTCTGGAAAAGGTGGTGTAGGCAAATCGACCGTAGCCTCCAACCTGGCCGTGGCGTTGGCCGGAAAAGGGTATAAGGTAGGCTTGTTGGACGCTGATATTTTCGGCCCCTCTGTCCCCAAGATGTTCGGTGTGGAAGAAGCCAGGCCAGCCTTGGAACGCATCGACGGCCGTGACTTGATTCAACCCGAGGAAAAATTCGGCGTGAAACTTTTGTCCATCGGCTTCTTTGTCAATAAGAACGATGCCGTGGTTTGGCGAGGAGGCATGGCTTCCAACGCGCTCAAGCAATTGATTGCCGATGCCAACTGGGGTGAACTGGATTTCCTCCTGCTTGATTTGCCTCCGGGAACCAGCGATATTCACCTTACCCTGGTTCAAACCTTGTCTGTCACCGGGGCTATCGTGGTGAGTACGCCCCAACAGGTGGCCTTGGCAGATGCCCGCAAAGGCATCAGTATGTTTACTGGCGACAAGGTGAATGTGCCAGTGTTGGGCTTGGTAGAAAATATGGCTTGGTTCACTCCGGCCGAATTGCCCTCCAACAAATACTACCTGTTTGGGCAGGAAGGATGCAAGCGCCTGGCTGAGGAATTGGGCCTGCCTTTATTAGGGCAAATTCCTGTGGTCCAGGGTATTTGCGAAGGTGGAGATCAGGGAGAGCCTGTCGCTCTGAATCCTGACAGCCTGACAGGAATGGCGTTTGTGGAATTGGCTGATAACGTTGTCCGACAAGTCACCATCCGCAATGAGACCATGGCTCCCACCAAACGGGTCGAGGTGACCACCAAGTAACCATGAGACCGACATCCGGCAACCTCAGGACACAGTCTTCCCGGCCACACCAATGGTTGAGATTGAGCTGGAGCTTGATTGTCTGGATAGTTTGTGGTCTGTTGATTCCCACCCTGGCCTGGCCGCCCCCTTGGTGGCAGACGGTACATGGGTATGATGGCACCAAGCCATGGAACAGTTACATGACCTATACAGCCGCTTATTTTGGTCCCAATGCCCTGCCAGTTTTTGAAACCCTGGATGGTCGCACGCCGACCAATCACCGTTTTGATGTGAGCTCCGATGTCTTTTGGGGTTTTGGTGATCAAACACAAAGCCTGTCTGCACAATGTACTTATGCGTTGTGGCCAGGCAGGGTGGCAATCAGTGGCTGGGGCGTTCTGATGGAAAACTATCAGACAACTACGGCGATACGTGATGCCAGAGCCTCCACCGTCGAGTCCGGTAAGCAACTGCTTCTCATTGGTGATGTATACTTGTCCACTCAGGTCCAGATTCTAGAGCAAGCCAGGATCAGGCCTGACCTGATGATTGAATGGATACTCAAAACAGCATCCAGCAACACGCCTGCGGGAGCCCGTTTTTTTGACACACCAGGCTACGCGTTTAGAGCTGCCAGTGGAAAATCCTGGTACAGACCACAGGCCTACATTCAAGCATGCAGATTGATAGGCAACGTGGGGTTCATTTCGTATCAAATGAATAATCATCTGCAAAACGATGCCTCCTATGCGGCTATTCAGGTACAAGTGAGGCGGAACGCCTTAACGTGGGCCAATGAGGCCGCTGGCTATTACGGATGGACCAATAAAGGAGACAGACCCTTGGTCTTACGGAGTCGCTTGGAGTACGATAAGGGTCCCCTGCATTATTACGTCCAATATCAACATGCCCTCCATGATTATCCTTTTCGAAGGATACAGGCCGGGGTTGGTGTTGATGTAACGTTCAAAAAAAAAGCACCATGAAATTTTTGACACCCCAGGAAAAAGCCATTATACGTGATAAGGGAACAGAGCCTCCGTACAGTGGCGACTATGAAACTTTTTCTGAAGCGGGTACTTACCTGTGCAAGCAGTGCAAGACCCCTTTGTTTGCCTCCGACAACAAGTTTGACGCCGGTTGTGGTTGGCCCAGTTTTGATCAATCGTTGCCNNAACGCCGGATGTGGTTGGCCCAGCTTCGACAAGGCCTTGCCTGGTGCGGTTAAACGCCTGCCCGATGCCGATGGGCGACGTACTGAGATAGTTTGTGCCGCTTGTGACGGTCACTTGGGTCATGTGTTCGAAGGCGAAGGTTTCACACCGGCCAACACCAGGCATTGCGTCAATTCCGTTTCTCTGGAATTTACCTCCTTGCCGTTAACGACTCTTCAGCGTTTGGAAACCGCTATTTTTGCCGGTGGATGTTTCTGGGGGGTGGAACACCTGATGCAGAAAGAATCAGGCGTCTTGTCGGTGACCAGCGGTTACATTGGCGGTCATACGCAGTATCCTACGTATGAGGCAGTCAAAGCCCATCTGACAGGCCACGCCGAGGCGGTATCCATTTTGTTTGATCCAGAAAAAACCTCCTATGAACGGTTGGCCAGGCTTTTTTTCGAGATCCATGATCCCGAACAGGTTGATGGTCAAGGTCCTGATATCGGGCCCCAGTACCGTTCCGAGATATTCTATACGACACCCCAACAGCGAGAAGTAGCTGTAAAACTAATTAGTCTGCTGAAAGAAAAGGGATACAAGGTGGTGACCAAGGTGACCCCTGCCGACACGTTTTGGGAAGCAGAAGCTTACCATCAGGATTACTACGAGCGCAAAGGTACTGAGCCCTATTGCCATTTCAGAACACGCCGGTTTTAACGGCTGTTAACAAAATCGTGTGTTTTTTTTCCCTTTCTTTGCCCAGCCAATCAGACTCATCAACCTCGGCACACCCTTGGCCGATAACCATCCCACTATGATGCTTCTCTCCATTTTCAGCACCATCGCCGACTGGTACATGTCCAACCTTAATTATTGGACCATCACCTTGTTGATGGCGGTGGAAAGTTCCTTTATTCCCTTTCCCAGTGAGATTGTACTCCCTCCGGCGGCTTATTTGGCCTCACAGGGAGAACTGAATTTTTTCCTCGTGATTCTGTCGGCTTCCATCGGCTGTCTGATTGGTGCCCTGTTTAACTATTACCTGGCACTTTATCTGGGTAGGGCGCTCGTCTATAAATTGGCAGATAGTAAGTATGGCCGGCTGTTTTTGCTCAACAAAGACAAAATCCAGAAAGCTGAGGATTACTTTATCAAGAACGGCAATACCTCCACCTTTATCGGGCGTCTCATACCCGGTATCCGTCAGTTGATTTCCATTCCGGCTGGATTGGCAAAAATGAATCTCAAACCCTTTATCCTCTACACTGTTTTAGGGTCTACGTTGTGGAATCTTATCCTGGCGCTGCTGGGCTTCTATTTTGGTAAAAATAAAGCCCTATTTGAACAGTATTACAAGGAGCTCTCCTGGGCCGCCATTGGAGTAGGGGTGCTTTTTGTTGCCTACTTGATTATCAAGCGACTGCATAAAAATTCAAAGAATTAAAGAATTTTTTCCGTAATTCGGCACAACGAGTGCGAAATTTCCTTAATTTTGTTCTGTCGTACGACATCAACGTTAAGTTTGGGCAAAATGGGCAAGGAAATTCGCTTTAGCCTGGTTTACAGGGACATGTGGCAGTCTTCAGGTAAGTATGTGCCACGCGTGGATCAACTCACGCAAATCGCACCCGTCATCATAGACATGGGGTGCTTTGATCGGGTGGAGACCAATGGTGGTGCCTTCGAGCAGGTTAATCTCTTGTTTGGTGAAAACCCCAACAAGGCCGTGCGCGAATGGACGGCACCGTTTAATAAGGCCGGTATCCAGACGCACATGCTGGAGCGAGCCTTGAACGGCATCCGCATGAACCCTGTCCCTGCCGATGTCCGTCGTCTCATGTTCAAGGTCAAGCAAGCCCAGGGTACCAACATCGCCCGGTCGTTTTGTGGTTTGAACGACCCCCGCAACCTCGAATTGTCCATCAAGTACGCCAGAGAAGCCGGTATGATTTCCCAGGCGGCACTGTGCATCACTCATTCTCCCATTCACACGGTTGATTATTATTCCGCTCTAGCCGACAAATTGGTCGATTTTGGGGCGAACGAAATTTGCCTCAAAGATATGGCGGGCATTGGTCGTCCCACTTTCCTGGGTCTTTTGACTAAAATGATTAAAGAAAGACACCCTGACGTCAAGGTGGAATACCACGGACATACAGGACCGGGTTTTTCCACGGCGTCCATGTTGGAAGTGGCTAAGGCCGGTGCCGATTACCTCGATGTGGCGATGGAGCCTCTTTCCTGGGGAATGGTTCATCCTGATGTGATTACCATTCAGGCCATGCTCAAGGACGCCGGTTTTCAAGTGAAAGACATCAATATGGATGCCTACATGGAAGCCAGGCGGTTGACGCAAAGCTTTATGGACGATTTTCTGGGTTATTTCATCGATAGCAGCAACAAACAGATGTCTTCCTTGTTGGTGGGTTGTGGCTTGCCCGGAGGTATGATGGGTTCCATGATGGCCGACTTGAAGGGCATGCACAACGCCATCAACATGGCCTTGCGTCAGCATAAGAAGAAAGAAGTCACATTCAATGACCTGGTGGTTCAGTTGTTCAACGAGGTGGCCTATGTATGGCCACGTCTGGGTTATCCTCCTTTGGTAACTCCCTTTAGCCAGTATGTGAAAAACGTGGCCTTGATGAACATCTTCTCCATGGCTAAGGGTGAACCTCGCTTCAGTAACATCGACAAGGATAGTTGGAACATGATTTTAGGCCGTATGGGTCAATTACCGGGTGAACTGGCTCCGGAAATCCATCAAGTCATCAAAGAAAAAGAGCTAGAATTTTACACGGGTAATCCGCAGGATGCTTATCCTGATGCCTTACCTGAGTATAGGGCTGAAATGGAAGCCAATGGTTGGGAGCTTGGCGAGGATGAGGAAGAGCTCTTCGAGCTGGCCATGCACGACAGGCAGTACAGGGACTATAAATCAGGTATTGCCAAACAGCGCTTCGAGCAGGAACTGGAGCAGGCAAAAATCAAGGCTGGTGCGCCCATCTTTGTGGAAAGACCGGTGGTTGAAGTGCCAAATATTGATGCCGAGGGTATCCTTAAAGCACATCCTGGCGCTTTGGCGATCCAAGCACCCACGGCTGGTCAGGTACTATGGCAAGTGGATGTGACGGGCCCATCGACACCGCCAGTTGTTGGTGCGGTGGTCAAACAAAAAGAACCATTTTGCTGGGTGCAGAACCCTTACGGTTTGGAACCTGTTTTTCCAGCCAGTGATGGCCGACTGATACATGTGGCTGTCCCTCAGGGTAAAAATGTTCAAAAGAATCAGGTGCTGGGCTTTGTCCTGGCTGGGTAAGGCCGGTTGGATACGCGGGGAGCAGAGGATGCTGCTCCCTTTCGATTTAAAAGGGGCGTTCTTTGGCAGACAGGGTAATTTGGCAGATAGGGAAAAAAAAGAAAACCGCTTCGTGAAGCGGTTTTCCTGGATGACTTATGGTAAGTGAGATCAATCAGTGTAGTCGAACGGGTTAGTTTTTAGGAAGTGCTTCCTTAACAACCATGGGGCGACCTGCGTAGTCTGAACCGTTCAGTTCGGCGATGGCTTTTTTAGCGCCTTCTTCTTCTTCAAGTTCGCAGAAAGCAAAACCTTTTGAACGGCCGGTTTCGCGGTCTTTGATGATCTTAACAGAAAGAACGGTACCGTAATCTTCCATCACTTCTTTCAAGTCATTTTCCCGAACGCTGTAGTTCAGGTTACCAATGTAAATGTTCATAAAATAAAAAATAATAAAATAAATAAAAGAGGACTAGTATTGTCTTAAGTGACAAACAGCAACAAAGGAAAGCAAAAAAATCGAATTTCAAATTTTTGAACCGAAAATTTGTTAAAAAAACGGTTTTTTCCCTCTGTTTTGGATTTTTTCGGTGTTCCATTAGACACCCATTAGGTATAATTGATTGTATAAAGGTTATTTATGGATGCTCTCAAAAAGAAAGTCGTCATCGTCGGTGGCGGCTTTGCCGGCATGAAGCTGGCAAAATCGTTGGACCAAAAACGGTTTGACGTCCTGTTGATTGATAAAGTCAACCATCATCAGTTTCAACCCCTGTTTTATCAAGTCGCTACCTCCCAGTTGGAACCGGCCAGCATTTCCTTTCCCTTGCGTAGCGTGTTCAACAAACAGAACAATGTACAGTTTCGTCTCACGGAAGTGACCGATATCGATCGCACGGCCAAAAAGGTGTTGACCACGACGGGTGAGTTCCCCTATGATTACCTGGTCATAGCCATTGGATGCCGCACCAATTTCTACGGAAATGTCAATGTGCGCAACCACGCTTTTTCGCTAAAGACCACGTACGATGCCATGACCATTCGTAACCACGTGCTGCAGAATTTTGAAGATGCCATTGCTGCTTCTCCTGAAAACAAGCAAAAATATTTGAATTTGGTGATCGTAGGGGCAGGACCTACCGGTGTGGAGTTGGCCGGCGCTTTTGCCGAAATTAAGCGCAATATCTTGCCCAAGGATTATCATGGTATCGACTTCTCAAAGTTCCGCATCATGCTAGTGGAAGGCGGCAAGGCGCCGTTGGGTAACATGAGCGTAAAAACACAGGTCACGTCGGCCAAATACCTGAAACGGATGGGGGTGGAGTTGATGTTGAAAACCTTGGTTAAAGACTACGATGGCCAGGTGCTGACCTTGAGCAATGGAGAACAGCTGCCTACCCGAACCGTTATTTGGGCAGCCGGTGTGAGAGGTCGTTTGATGGAAGGCATCCTGCCTGAGGAAGTGGCGCCTCACGGTAAACGGCTGTTGGTCAATCGTTACAATCAGATGGGGGCCGAATCGTCGATTTTTGCCATTGGCGATATTGCCTACATGGAAACGCCCAAGTATCCCAGGGCTCACCCGCAACTGGCCAACGTGGCCATCAACCAGGCTTTGTTGCTGGCGAAAAATCTTAAACGGTTGGAGCAGGGCAAACCCATGCGCCCATTTGAATACGTCGATATGGGCTCCATGGCTACGGTTGGTACCAATAAAGCCCTGGTCGATTTTCCCTACCTGCATTTCAGGGGCTTGGTGGCCTGGGTGATTTGGATGTTTCTACATCTGATGCTCATTCTGGGAGTCCGCAACAAGTTGGTGGTCTTTGTCAACTGGGCCTGGGCCTATGTGACCAAGGATACCTCGCTGAGGCTCATCCTGTCCCGACCCGACGACAGGCAAGCCTGATCAGGTGTACTGACGTTGCTCAAGTCCTGTCGTTTCTGTATTTTTGAAGCACAAAAGAAACCACTGTACCATGATACAAAATGAAACATCACTCAGACACAACGCCCTACTGGAAGCCGGTCGGCGTATGTTGACGGCGGCTCGCACAGCCCCCAAGGGTAAGGGCAAGGATAACCTCATCCTGTTGTTGGTGGATGGTCCTGAGTTGGCAACGTTGGCCGACTACATGGATGCGAGTGTGGAACGCCACGGCAGGAAATTCTTTCATAGAGATGCCCTCAATATCAGGCAGGCTGAGGCTGTTGTCATCATGGGTACCTCCCTTTCGAACATGGGATTGAACTGTGGCTATTGTGGTTTTCCTACGTGTGAGGCCAAAGACAAGGCGGGAGAGTTGCCCTGTGCTTTTCCCCTCAACGACCTGGGTATCGCCTTGGGGTCGGCTTGCGCCACAGCGGCCGATCTGCCGGTGGACACCCGTGTGATGTTCTCGGCCGGTACGGCGGCCATGGAGTTAGGCTGGTTGGGCGCTGAGTGTAGGGCGGCCTATGCCATACCCTTGAGCGCTACCGGTAAGAATCCTTTCTTCGACAGGGTTTCGACCAGACCCCAGTAACACATCAGAACGACTGGAGATCGTACAAGCGTTTGAACGCTCCGTTCATGGCAAACAGTTCCTGATGCGTTCCCCGTTCAACGATGCGACCCTCATGCAACACACAAATGAGGTCGGCGTTGCGAATGGTGGACAGGCGATGGGCGATGACGATGGTCGTGCGGTGCTTCATCAGGTTTTCAAGCGCTTCCTGGACCAATTTTTCCGATTCGGTATCCAAGGCTGAGGTGGCTTCATCCAGGATCAGGATGGGCGGGTTTTTCAACACGGCCCTGGCTATGCTGATGCGCTGACGTTGGCCTCCCGACAACTTGCCACCTCTGTCTCCGATGTTGGTGTCATAGCCATCCTCAGTGGCCATGATGAAGTCGTGGGCGTTGGNNCGGGCGATGCTCACCCTTTGGCGTTGCCCGCCGGAGAGCCTTCCTCCCCTGTCACCTATGTTGGTGTCATATCCCTTTTCGCTTTGCGTGATGAAGTCGTGGGCGTTGGCTATTTTGGCGGCTTCAACGACCTGTTCCATGGTTGCATTTTCCACCCCAAAGGCGATGTTGTTGAAGAAGCTGTCGTTAAACAGGATGGCTTCCTGGTTTACGTTGCCCATGAGGTGGCGCAACGTATGCAGGGATAATTGCCTGATGTCAATACCATCGATGGTGATGCTGCCGCTTTCCACGTCATAGAAGCGGGGGAGCAGATCAACCATGGTTGATTTGCCGGATCCGGATTGTCCCACCAGGGCGATGGTCTGTCCTTTGTTGATGGTCAGGTTGATATCCTTCAATACCGGTTCGCTTTGGTATTTGAAGTTGACATCGGTATAACGGATATCTTTGGAAAAGGTCGTTAACTGTACAGGGTTGGCCGGTTCCCTGATTTCATTCTCGGCTTTGAGAATCTTGTCGATGCGCTCCATGGATGCCAGCCCCTTTTGGATGCTGTACCATGCTTGTGAGAACGCTTTGGCCGGATTGATGATGCTGTAAAAAATGATCAGGTAGAAAATAAAGGTGGGGGCGGAGATAACCGATTCCTGGCTTAAAATGAGCGAGCCTCCGAACCAGACTACCAAAGCAATGATGGCAGTGCCCAGGAATTCACTCAAGGGGTGAGCCAGCTGTTGGCGTCTGGCAATTTTTCGGGATGTCTTGCGTAAGCGTTCGTTTTGATGGCCGAAGCGGTTTCTGATTTTCGGCTCGGCATTGAAGGCCTTGATGATGCGCAGACCGGTTAACGTTTCTTCAATTTGTGACAACAGTTCACCCCATTGGGCTTGCCCTTCCCGTGAGGGTTTCTTGAGTTTCTTACTCACCCGTCCCAATAAGTAGCCGGCTATGGGCAGCAGCACCACGACAAAGGCGGTTAGTTGCCAACTCAACACCAACATGGTGATGAAATAGACCACAATCATGATCAGGTTTTTGAACACCATATCCAGGGAGCTCATGATGGAATGCTCCACCTCATTCACATCGCCCGACATTCTGGCAAGAATATCTCCCTTCTTTTCCTCGGAGAAAAAGCCTAATGGCAAACTGGTCACCTTCAAATAGATGGCGTTACGCAGATCCCTAAGTACGCCCGTTCGGATATTGATCATATTGGCCGAAGCCATGAACATGAACAAGGCTTTGAAAAAGGTCATCACCACCAGAAATAGCCCCAGGAGCAAAAGGATGACTCCTCCGTCGAGGCCTTCCGTGTGTGAGAGGTAATAGTATAGATTGTTTTTCAGTGCGGAACCCAGATTGTCCAGACCCTCAATGGGTATCAAGGTGTCATAGGTCTTTTGGTTGATGCCGAACAGAATCTCCAGAATGGGGATGATGAGGGCAAAGGAAAACAGGCTGAAGAAGGTGGACAGCAGGTTGTTCAATACATTGAGGGCGACACTCTTTTTATAGGGAGGCACCAGTCTGAGCAACAGGGTGATGAATTCTTTCATTGTAGACGCGTTTCGGGGCGCAAGTTAGCAATTCCGCCCCACTTTCCATCCAAAAAAAAATGAGACTGCCTTGGCAATCTCATGGTGGGCGTTGACGGATTCGAAC
>DOBD01000135.1:0-3806 GCA_003506275.1 Bacteroidales bacterium
CATCCTGGGTTTCCGCATTACCGATATCATGTTTGAAGGCACCGAAGAAGCCCTTCGTCAGACGAAAGTCACCCAGCCGGCTATTTTTCTGCACGCCGTTGCCCTGGCCAAGTCCCTGGGCGATGACTTTAAACCCGATATGGTGGCCGGCCATTCCCTGGGCGAGTTTTCTGCCCTGGTAGCCGCCGGTGCCCTTTCATTCGAAGATGGACTTACACTCGTTTATCAGCGAGCCCTGGCCATGCAGGCCGCTTGCGAAANNTGGGATTGGCTGATGACGTGGTTGAACACGTGTGTGCCGGCATCACCGATCAGGTCGTTGTGCCTGCCAACTACAACTGTCCCGGACAAGTGGTTATTTCCGGCAGCATCGAAGGCATCGACAAGGCCTGCGAGCAGTTGTCTGCAGCCGGTGCTAAACGCGCGCTTAAACTCAGTGTGGGTGGAGCATTCCATTCACCCTTGATGGAGCCGGCCAGGNNGCCAACACTCCCTTCAAGCAACCGGTATGTCCCGTGTATCAGAACGTGAACGCCCTGCCGCAAACCGATCCCGATATCATCAAGATCAACTTGATTGCCCAGCTTACCTCGCCCGTACGATGGACTCAGTCTGTTCTGGCCATGATAGCCGATGGTGCCGATTCATTCGTGGAATTAGGCCCTGGCAGCGTGTTGCAGGGGCTGATAAAAAAGATCAATAAAGACGTAGCCACGGAAGGCCGGCAGTAAAATCCGGTAGTTTGATGGCTAACGTGAACTAAAGGAGACTTCGGGGCGTTTACTAAACTCATAATCGTTCCTTCATCATGAGCAAATACGTCATCTATCAATTACTGCCTCGCTATTTTTCCAACCAGACACCTGATCCTGTCGCTCACGGTAGCCGTGAGCGCAACGGGTGTGGTACCTTGGATGGCTTGGATGAAAAAGCCTTGGACGCCATCAAGGCAATGGGGGTCACCCATGTTTGGCTGACCGGCGTGTTGGAACATGCCACTAAAACGGACTACAGGCACCTGGGCATACCGCTCGATCACCCTGCGGTGGTCAAGGGACAAGCCGGTTCGCCCTACGCCATCAAGGATTACTACGACGTCTCACCCGACCTGGCTGTTGATCCAACTCAACGGTTGAACACCTTCAGGGCATTGGTTGGACGGTGTCATGCGCTGGGTTTGAAGGTCCTCATCGACTTTGTGCCCAACCATGTTGCCAGGCAATACCATTCTGACCAATGCATGTCGGGTATGCGCGACCTGGGCGCTGATGACCTGCCTGAACACGCCTTCAATCCGTCCAATAATTTCTATTACCTTCCTGGTCAGGCACTTGAATTGCAGGTAGATCCGTATGGAGGCTGGGAAAATGCGTATACGGAAAATCCAGCCAAGGCCACCGGTAACGACTGTTTCTCCAATAAGCCTGGTCCTCACGACTGGTATGAGACGGTCAAGCTCAATTACGGGGTTAATTACTACATTCAGGGTCAAACTCACTTTGATCCGACCCCTTCCACTTGGTTCAAGATGCTGGACATCCTGAATTATTGGGCTGGTATGGGGGTTGACGGTTTTCGATGTGACATGGCCGAGATGGTGCCTGTTGAGTTTTGGCACTGGGCGATTGCCAGGATGAAGCAGAAGTTCCCCAACCTGCTGTTTATTGCCGAAGTGTACAATCCCCACCGTTACAGGGATTTTATCTTCAAGGGGGGCTTTGATTATTTATACGATAAAGTGGGGTTCTATGACACCCTGAGGGCCATTATTGAAGGTAAGCGTCCTGCTTCTGATCTGTCCGGCAGTTGGCAAACCGTCAACGATATTTTGCCCCATATGCTTTATTTTTTGGAAAACCATGACGAACAGCGCATTGCTTCTTCTTTCTTTGCCGGTGATGCGGCCAAGGGATTTCCCGGCATGGTGGTGTGCGCTGCCTTGCAGACCAACCCGGTGATGGTTTACGCTGGTCAGGAATGGGGTGAGGCTGGCATGGATGAAGAGGGTTTCAGTGGTTTGGATGGTCGCAGCACCATTTTTGATTACTGGAGCCTGAAGACGCTGGCTGGTTGGAATAACGGTGGACAGTGGGATGGGGGAGGATTGAGCCCCGAACGCCTGAAATGGAAGACTTCCTACGACAAGTTGTTCAAGACCGTTGTTCGGGAAAAGGCTCTGGCAGAAGGCCGCTTTTTCGACCTGACTTACGCCAACCTGGAGAACCCCGCCTTCAATAGCCAGACCCAGTTTGCCTGGTTCAGGAAAGCGGACCGTGAGATCGTGTTGGCCATCGTGCATTTCGGCAATGAGGAAGTGCCTACCACTGTTTTTCTGCCTGCTCATGCCTTTGCGTACCTGGAACTTTGTACTGATTGTATGGTGGAAGCCACCGATCTGTTGACGGGACAACAAGCCGTGTTTAAACTAACTGCAGACTCGGGTATTGCGCTGACCCTGCCACCTCATTCAGGCCAGTTGTGGAAATTTATCGTTTAACATACCCATGGTTTACTGATAAAAGTCCTATCTTTGCATCGTCAATCCGATCCAACCCCGCTTCACCATGAACGAAACAGGTTCTTTTAAGATCTTCTCAGGTACGAAGTCCCAGTACCTGGCCGAGAAGATATGCGCCAGCCTGGGCGTGCCCCTTGGGAAAATGAACATTCAACACTTCGCCGACGGCGAGTTTTCCGTTTCGTACGAGGAATCGATTCGGGGTGATGTTGTCTACCTGGTTCAATCTACCTTTCCCAATTCTGATAACCTGATGGAGCTTCTGCTCATGGTCGATGCCGCTAAGCGGGCTTCAGCGGCCAAGATCATCGCCGTAGTGCCTTACTTTGGTTGGGCCAGGCAGGATCGCAAGGACAAACCACGCGTGTCCATCGGCGCCAAACTCATCGCCGACCTCATGTCGGTGGCCGGTATTGAGCGTCTCATTACGATGGATCTGCACGCTGACCAAATTCAGGGCTTCTTCAACGTGCCCGTGGATCACCTGTACGCCTCCACCATTTTCATTCCCTACATCAAGTCGCTCAACCTCGACAATGTGGTGATTGCTACCCCTGATGTGGGCGGTTCCAAGCGAGCCAACACCTATTCCAAGTATTTGAACGTTCCCTTGGTGCTTTGTCATAAAACCAGGGAATGCGCCAACGTGGTTTCGGAAATGCGGATCATCGGTGATGTGAAAGATAAGAACGTCATCTTGATTGATGACATGGTCGATACGGCCGGAACGATCACCAAGGCTGCCGATCTCATGGTTGGCGAGGGTGCTGCTTCTGTCAGGGCCATAGCCAGTCACTGTGTGATGTCTTGTCCGGCCACTGAACGTGTCAACGCTTCTTCCTTGACGGAACTGATTGTGACCGACAGCATTCCCTACGACAAAGAGTGTTCCAAGGTCAAGATCCTCTCCATCGCCGACATGTTTGCCGACACCATCGAACGTGTTTTTGACCACCGCTCCATCAGTTCACAGTACATCATTTGATTTTTTAAGGCTCGTGGTTTCGCGTGGGATGGAAACCCTTCGGGGTTCCATCCCCCTTATTCATTTTTTACCAGTAACGCACTAAGCTCGTAAAGCAGGTACAGCGGCACAGAGACCAGCGCCAGCGTGAAGGGGTCACCGGTGGGTGTGATGAGGGCAGCCAGGAAGACCAGCAGGACAATGGCATGACGACGCCACCGCTTGAAAAAAGCCCGTGAGATCAATCCCATTTTCCCTAAAATGAGCGCCACCATGGGCAACTCGAAGACCAATCCGAAAACCAGGTGCATATTCAGGAAGGTA
>DOBD01000135.1:3854-5093 GCA_003506275.1 Bacteroidales bacterium
CGTGATGGGAAAGATGAAGAGGTAGCAAAGGGTCAAACCCACGTAAAACAACGCGCCACCCAATAAGAAGGCCAAAGAAAAAGCCCTGCGTTCGTTGGCGTAGAAAGCCGGCCGCACAAAACGCCAGATTTCATACAATAAATAGGGACAACCCAACACCAGGCTCAACAGGAAGGCCACCCTCAGGTGCAAGAGAAATTGAGCCGTCAACTCCAGGTTGATCATGCCTACGTTGAAGGATGTGTCACAGAAAGGAGAGGTCAGGCCGAATAGGTCGCCAAGGGTACAAAACCAACGGTAGGTCAGGAAATCACCAAAGCAGGGGCCGAGAATGACGGGGTCAAATAGAGACGGCAGCCAAAAGAAGAGACCGACGGCCAGGATGACGACCACAGCCAGGATGCGGAGTAGCGACGACCGCAACTCATCCAGGTGATCCCAGAATGTCATCTCGGAAGTGCCCATGAGGAAATGGTCGGATTAGCGGGGTTCGTCGGTTTTTCGATCCTCCTTGTCCGAAGGNNCCTGGCTGTCAGGCTCTTTGTTGATTTCATCACTGACATCCTTCATCCCTTCCTTGAAGTTGCGGATGCCCTTCCCCAGGCCGCGCATCAACTCGGGGATCTTCTTGCCCCCGAAGAGCAGCAAAATAAGGAGTGCCAGAATGATGATTTCTGAACCCTTGAAGCCGGATAAAAACAGGAAATCGTTCATATGATCTTGTCTAACGTATTGATTGACATGGTAATCAAGGCCGGTTGCCCTTCCTGCAAATGTACAAGTATTTTTTTGGATAAACGNNTGCAGGAATTTAAGGAAAACACCAAAATCCCCATGCCTCAATCGTCGAAACGCGGGCAAATCATGCCAGCCTCGCCCATCCGCAAATTGGTGCCCCTGGCCAACAAAGCCAAAGCCAAAGGCACCATCGTATACCACCTGAATATCGGTCAGCCCGATATCAAAACCCCTGAGGTGGCTATGGCGGCGTTGCGGGCGATTGACAGAGACGTGCTGGAATACAGCCCCAGCGATGGTATCCTGAGCCTGCGCAACAAATTGGTGGAATACTACGACCGCTTCGATATCAACGTCACGGTCGATGATATCATCGTGACCACAGGTGGATCCGAGGCTGTGTTGTTTGCTTTCATGGCCTGTCTGGATCCCGGCGATGAGATCATCGTGCCTGAACCCGCCTACGCCAACTATACGGCTTTCGCTATGTCGGCAGGTGCA
>DOBD01000076.1 GCA_003506275.1 Bacteroidales bacterium
CAGGAACGCATGACCACCCAGATCAAGGAGTGCATTCAGGAAACACTCAACCCGCTTGGCGTCATGGTCGTGATCGAGGCGCAGCACCTGTGTATGCAGATGCGTGGTGTGGAAAAGCAGAATTCCATCACCACGACATCCGATTTCACAGGGGCTTTCCAGCAAGCCAAAACCCGCGAGGAGTTTATCAGTTTGATTCGAAAATAAGTCGGTTATTGGGCTTGTTTCTTGGTGGTAATCATGATTACCCCGCTGTCAGTGTTTTTACCGTGAATTTGTTCGGCGGCCTTGCCTTTTAGAACAACCACCGATTCTATTTCTTCAGCACTCAACCCTATTATTTTGAGAATGTCCGTTTCCGAAGCATTTTTCAAATCAGCCCCTTCCACCTGGTAACGTACGTTGTCCACAACGATCAACGGGAGTTCCTTGTTGATTGTCGCATTGTTGACCGTGGTCGATTGGCCGTTAACGAGCTTAACCAGGATGGTTGTTGCGGGTGTAGGCGTTTCGTTATGGATTTTGAACACGATGGGGATGGTGTAGAAAACGGGCACATTCCTTCCATCCTGACGGCCTGGTTTCCATCTGGGCATGGCTTTCACCACCCGAATGGCTTCTGCATCACAGGTTTCATTGAACGGACGGATGGCTTCCACGTTCGTGATATTTCCCTCCTTGTCGACGACAAAACGGATAATGGAGCGACCCTGAATGCCATTTTCCATGGCTTTTGCGGGATAGCGCAGGTTTTTACTGACATAGTCAACCAAGGCAGCCTCACCGCCAGGGAATTGAGGCATTTCTTCGACCATCGTCAACGGCTTTTCTTCCTTCGCACTGCCTTTCTGGTCGTTTTGAGCCAATTGTTCATCAGGGACATCCTTCACGATGACTTTTGTGACCACGGGTGGTTGGTCTGTCTGAGGTGCGGGTGGTGCGGAAATACGGCTGCTTTTTACTGTGATTTCAGTCAGTTCGTCGGCGGCAGTGTTCAGCGTTTCCAGCCCCCAAGCCTGGGCGGCCAGCAAGAAGAAGGCGAAGAGCGGGATAGACAGGGCGTACTTGGTCAGCCCCATCAAAGAGGTTTTTTGTTTGTTCATCATGATGATGCGTTTTTTAAGGTGAATGACGTTGAAATGGTTGGCCATCTGCACCGTGCTCTCCTGGCTGGACAGGCGTAACAAATGGTATTGATACGATTGTGTGTTGTATCCGGCTTTCAGGACTTCCCTATCGGCTAGGTATTCGAGGTTTTCCCGTAGGCTCCGCCTGAGCAACCAGGCAAAGGGATTGATCCAAAACAGGATACAGACTGCCTCTGCCAACAGTACGTCCAAGCTGTGGCGTTGCTTGATGTGTGCCTGCTCGTGCCTGATGATTTCATCCAGATCCCTGCTTGAGCAACTGTCGGTGTTGACAAAAATCCACCGCATAAACGAGAAGGGGGCTTGACCGGCTGGTAGCGTTACCACTTCGACACCGTGATGGATTTCGCGTCCTCCCTTTGTAACGATGCGGGCCAGGACGACCAATTGCCAACAAAATTTGATCAACAAAAACGCAGCAACCAACGCGTAACCCCCAATCAGTAATTCGAACAGGTTGAGCGTGGATGATTCAGGGGTGATGACGATCTCGGGCAGGGTGGTATCCAGTGTTCGAATCAGTGCGACTATGGGCTGTTGATGTCCTAATAAGCGTGTCAGGTCAATGAACGGGAAAGCCAGGGTGAACAGGTACGTAATCAGAAAGGCGGCCCGTTTTTGTTTGAAAAACGTGTCTTTGTGCAACAGCAACCGGTAGAAGAGGTAGAAGGCGGCTAATGCCAGGTTGACTTCCAGAAAATAGGTCATCGGGGTTGTCATGGCTAGCGGGTTTTGTCGGTTTCAATCAAACGGATGATGGCTTTGAGATCCTCGGCCGAGATTTTTTGTTTTTTGGCAAAAAAGGTGACCAGGTTTTGGTAGGAATCGTCAAAGTAGGTGCTCACGATACCGGACAAATGCCGTGATGTATACTCTTCCTCACTGATGCGGGGTTTATACACGTAGGTGTTGCCCACCAATCTGGCATCCAGGTAGCCTTTACGCTGCAGGTTTTTGATGATGGAGGCCAGGGTGGTGTAGGGGGGCTTGGGATCAGGGTAGCGTTCCAGGTATGTTTTGATGACCTCTTCGCCTGTGGACCAAACGATGCGCATGGCCTCTTCTTCCTGTGGGGTTAACTTTTCCATGGTTAGTGAATTACGATGATATCGCAAAGCTACGAAAAAATCGTAGATAGCAAAAATCCTTGACAAAAAAGGAGCCCTTGTAACATTAATTAACATTCGTCCATAAACGAACGACCCCTTAGTTCTATGCTAAGGGGTCGTTCGTTTATGGACGAATCAGCATCAAGTACGTTGTTTATCTCATAAATCTAAAGGAAATGGGTACCGTGTAATACACAGAAACAGGCCTGCCTTTATCTTTACCGGGTATCCAATTGGGCATGCCACTAATCACCTTGAGGGCTTCAAAGTCACAAGCGGGGTGAAGGCTCCGTATCACCTTGGCATCTCCCACCTTGCCCTTTTCATCCACGACAAACCGCACAATCACAAAGCCTTCAACCCTAGCATTCTTTGCAGCTACTGGGAATTTTATGTTTTTGGAGATGTATTTGATCATGGCTGATTCGCCTCCCTTGAAGCACGGCATTTCATCGGCCATCATCAGAACTTTTCTTTCCGATTCAGGAGCCGGTGTATCCTGGGTGACTACCGTCGTGCTGTCGTTGCTTTGGTTAACATTGGCTTGCTTAATGGCGGTCGAATCGATCAATACCTGACTCCATCCCTTGGTACTCAGAAGGAGTAAGACGAGTAAGGGTATGGCTAAAGCAAACCTTATCCACTCTGCTCGTGGTGTTTGTTGCGTGATTTTCATGGAAAACAAACCATTACAATTGTTCGTCGATCTGTTTGATTTTCTTGTAAATCTGATCGCGCTCTTCTTTCAGTGCCTCAATCTTCTGAGTGATTTCCTTAAGCAAGCCGTCGCCTGAAGATTTTGACATCGTGAAGAAGCCGATGTTGTTTTCTGCCGTCTTGATTTCAGTACTCAAGCTGTCAAACTGACGCAGCAGGCGCTCCCTTTCGTGCAAAACCTTGCCTTGACCCTTGCCGGAATTATCGTCCGCGTTGTGTTGGTATTTTGTTCGGCGGGTATCGCGGCTGTTGAAACGGTGATAGATGGCGTCTATCGCTTCGTGCCAGTCTTTGTAAATGGCGTCTTTTTCCTTAAAGGGAACGTGCCCGATGGCATTCCAACGAGCTGTCATGTCTTTATAGGCGTTTTGAGCCTCCTCCTCCGAAAGATCCGAAGGTAATTGCTTCACCTCATCGATCAAGGCGCGTTTGGCTTCCAGATTTTTGGCTTCTTCGCTCTTCTGAGCCGGTGCGTTCTTTTCCTTTTGTTCAAAGAAGTAGTCACAGGCTGCGATGAAGCGCTTCCAAATCGTATCGGACATTTTCTTCGGTACGGAACCGATGGTTTTCCATTCCTTCTGGATGCGGATCAGTGCATCGGCCGTGGCTTTCCAATCAGTGCTGTCCTTAAGGGCTTCAGCCTTCTCACAGAGTGCCTTTTTCTTTTCCAGGTTTTGGTTTAATACCTCTTTGGCGGCTTTGTAGAAGTCACTCTTATGACGGAAGAAGGTGTCACAAGCTGCCCTGAAGCGTTCAAAAATTTTATTATTGACCTTCTTAGGGGCAAATCCGATGCTTTTCCACTGCTCCTGTAGTTGGATGACAGTTGCGGTCATCGTGTCCCAATCCTTATAAGAAAGCAACTTGGTATAGTCGATGGCTTCAACTTGTTCGCAGATGGCGGTTTTTTTGGCCAGGTTTTCGTTTTCGGTCAATTTCAACCGTTCGAAAAATTGCTGGTGGATTCTGTTGATTTGAGTGGAGGCGTTTTTGAATCGATTCCAGATATCCTCCCGGTATTCCCTGGCAACGGGACCTGTCTCGCGCCATTCTTCATGCAGTTTCTGGAGCTGCCTGAAGGCGACAACCACATCGGGCTCTTCGGCCAATTTCTCAGCGCTCTCGCACAAGGTTGTCTTGATTTCCAGGTTTTTCTTGAAATCGTATTCCCTGAATTCGTTGTTGATTTTGAGCAAGTCGTAAAACCGCTCCACTTGTACCTGATAATTTTTCCAGAGTTCGTTGACCTGATCCTGAGGAACAGGGCCTGTCTCTTTCCAGGTTTGCTGAAGCCGCCTGAATTCCGGCAATGTCCGACCTATGTCTTCCGTGCTTTCGGTCAACAGGCGGATATCTTCAATGATTGTCTTCTTCTTCTCCAGGTTTTGTGCGCGTTGCTTTTCCTGTTCGGCGTTATGTTCGGCTCGTTTCTCCCGCCAACTGTTCAGCAAGGCCTTGAATTCTTCTTCCAGGGGGTCATTTTCAGCCGCTTTGGCGCCCTCTGTTTCGGGTGCGACAGCCTCTGGTTCTTCGCCTTCTTCACGAGCATCGTCGGGATGCTCTACCTTGTGAAGACGGTAAAAGGCCTGTTTAAGGTAGTCGATGCGGTCTTTCTTGTCGTTGCCTGGTTGCTCAATTAAAGCCTTTAACTGATCGATGACGTCTTGCTTGGATAAAGGTACCGTGACGACGGGTTCAGCCTCTGCAACGGATTCAGCCTCAGCGACAGGTTCAGCCTCGGCAATGGGTTCAGCCTCAGCGACAGGTTCAGCCTCAGGGGCAGGGGTGTCGATGGCGTCGGTCGCTTCAGGGTTGACTACTGTTTTCTTGGCCCTTGGTGCCCGTTTGGGCTTGGCCGCTGGCGCCACTTCCGGTTCTGTCGGTTGGGTTTCCGGTTCAACAGTTGAGGCTACTGTGTCCATTTGTTCAGCCGTTAGGTTGACGGCGTCGGTGAGAGTGTCATCCAACCCTGTCTTTTCCGGCAGGTTGTTGGTTTCTTGTTTGTCCATAGTCATAACGTTGGTTTTCGCGCTTTTATAAAAAGCTGGTATCTCGCAAATTAAAGCAAAAGTTTTGGCAATGTCACCATGATAGTCGTGGTTTTTTCGTTCACAACCACTTCTTGCGCTTGAAAATAAGCAGGATAATGCCCGAGAAAAGAACCATCAGAAGCAGGGAAATCCAAAAGCCCCAATGCTTGTCAATGAAAGGCATGCCGGGGAAATTCTGGCCGAAGATGCTGGCTACCAGTGTGGGAGGCATGAAAATCACCGAAACGATGGTGAATATCTTGATGATTTTGTTTTGTTCGATGTTGACCAAACCAAGAAAGGTGTCTTGCAGGTAATCGAGGCGTTCAAAACTAAACTTGGCGTGTTCCACCAGGGAGTTGACGTCCCTAAGGACAATGGTCAACTTGGTGGTCAGCTCCTTGGGCAAGAGCTCACTTCGAAGCAGGTTGGAGAGAAGGCGTTGCTTTTCTATGATGTTTTGCCGGATTACCATGATTTGTTCCTGCAACTTGGTAATGTCCATCAGGACGTCCTCGTCTGCATCCCGGATGGAGTCACTTAGCTTGGTGATTTTGTCAATGACATCCTCGATTAAGTCGGCATCGCGTTCCACCCTTGTCTCGAGCAAGGCCACCAGTACGTGATAACCACTGGGGTAGTTACGGGGATTGGTGGCCAGCTTTTTCTGGGTTTCCATAAAGGTCGGCAGATCCTCGTTGTGGACTGTGACCAAAATATCGTTTTTCAGGATGAAGGATACCGTTTCCAATTCATAGCTGGGAAGCATGAAGTTGGCGTTGATGACCAACGAATCGGACGTCTCGATGTAGCGGGACGACATCTCGATCTCTTCCATTTCCTCTTCTTCCTGGATATAGATTTTCAGAAAGTCTTCCAATTGGTTTTCGACTTCCTCATCAACATCGTGCAAGTCTATCCAAAGAAAGTTGCCGATGGGGGTGCTTTTGAGAAAATCAAGGCTGCGACTGACCTTGATTCGTCCGTTGTCGTGAAAGAATAACTTGATTTCTGCCATGGCGTTTGCTGGTTTGCTGCGTTATGTCTCTTAAGACAAAACGGGGTGTAACGCTGGGTTGATACTCGCTGAAAGGCCGTCAGGAAGCTGTCAGGCAGGATTCGACCAGGTTGGTCAGTTCGATGAATTCCTGTACGGAGAGCTGCTCTGGGCGTTTGTCAAAAACCGCTCGGTCGTGGAAGGGACAATCCTTGCCAATCAACACTTTGAGTGAATTTCTGNNGTTTTCCGCCGTTGGTTGAACCCTGTTTTGACCACTTGCTTGAAGAGTTGCTCATTACAATCAAGGGTTTTGACATCGTTTCTAACCAGACGAATGACGGCCGATTGGACAGCCGGCGGAGGGTCGAATTGCTGTTTGTCTACCGTAAACAGGTAGTCGATGTCGTAGTAGGCTTGTAATAAGACACTCAAGATTCCATAGGCTTTTTTGCCGGGTTTTGAAGCGATGCGTTCAGCCACTTCTTTCTGGAACATGCCGGCACAAAAAGGAATGATATCCTTGTGCTCAAGAACCCTGAAAAGGATCTGGGATGAAATATTGTACGGATAGTTTCCGATGACGCAAAAAGGGCCGGGAAAAAGAGTGTCCAAAGGCAGCCGGAGAAAATCGCCTTCGATGATCTTGCCTTCCAGGGCGGGGAAATGGATTTGCAGGAAACGGACAGACTCCCTGTCTAACTCAACGACTTTTAGGTTATCGTGCTTTTCCAACAAAAACCGCGTTAAAACCCCCATGCCAGGACCAATTTCAAGTACTGGCAAATCGCTGTGCGCGTCAAGCGTACAGGCGATACGGGCAGCTGTTTCCAAATTGGTCAGGAAATGCTGTCCAAGGGATTTTTTGGGTTTTACTGGGATCATCCACCTTGGTACGAAAAAATGAGTACATTTGTGGCCTTGTCAGGCAATGCCTCGCAAAAGTACGATTTTTTACCGAAGAGTATGCCGGTGCTGAAAAAAATACTGCAAATCATCCTCCCTCTGGGCCTGGCCGTGTTGTTGTTTTGGCTGGTTTACAGGGATATGGACTTTAAACAACTGGCCACGGTGTTCAAGCAGGGGCTGAACGCCGGTTGGCTACTGATCGCCATTTTGCTCAGCGTTTTCAGTAATGTCTTGAGAGGCCTTCGCTGGAGACAGCTCATAGAGCCTATATCTTCTGGGAGTCGCCGTCGCACAGCCATCCTGGCTGTATTTGTCAGTTACGCCGTCAACTTGCTCTTTCCACGCGCCGGCGAAGTGGCCAGGTGTGGCATCATCACCAAGCACGACGGTGTTTCCTTTTCCAGAACCTTGGGCACAGTTGTCACTGAACGGGTTTTCGATGCCGTTTGCCTCTTGTTTATTGCCATCCTGGCTGTTCTGTTACAGTTGGGTTTCTTTACTGACTTTTTTTCCGCCAATCCTGATTCCCTCCAACGATTGCTCAAACTGGCCACGTCTCCTTATCTGCTGATAGGCGTTCCAGCCCTTATTCTAGGCATTCTGTTAGTAAGGCGACCGTTTAAAAAAACCCGCTATTACGAACGAATCAAGGGTTTCCTGCTGAAGCTATTCGAAGGCATGAAGACCATTGGAACCCTCAGACATCCTCTGTTGTTCATCGGATATACACTGGCTATCTGGTTGGTCTATTTCCTGATGTTCTATGTTGGGCGTTTCTTCTTCCCCTTCGATATTCCCCTGGGTGTCCTTCCCATGCTCAGCGCCTTTGTCATGGGCAGCTTAGGTGTGCTGGCTCCCGTACAGGGAGGAATCGGTGCCTACCATTTCATGGTCATTTACACGCTGACTTTTTACGGCATCGCCGCTCCCGAAGCGGCCATTTTTGCGCTGGTGGTTCACGGCGTTCAAACCCTGCAATCGTTGTTGTTGGGACTGGCTGCCTGGGTTTGGCTCTCAGTCAGTCGTGCCAGGATGAATAAAGATAAACCTGGTTTTCTTCCCGGCAATTAATACAATCCATGTTCTTTTTTGGCGTAGTGGTTAAAACTTTGTAGGATTTTCGTGTCAAATTGTACCATTGTTGCAACATTGGTCCGATATGTGGCCCTTTTTGCACGTTTCCACTGTCTGAACTTGTATGAAAAAGGCTACCTTTGTCGTTCACACTTATCTCTAAACATGAAACGAGTCATATTGCCCCTGGTTTTATTGACCGCTTTCCTGCAGTTTGCCTGTCAGGATGATGGTACGTATAATCCCCCGCCATACGACGGTGACGACACCACCTATACCGTTACCGAGGCTTCCGATGGTTCCATCGCTACCGGTGTTTCAGGTAGCATGCCGCTGTTTATGCGTGAGGATGCCTCCGCTCACCAATTGATTACCGGTGTGTCATCACAGACTGGGTTGTACGCCCTGTCAAGTATCAAACGCATCGACCTGTCTTTTCTTACCGGTTCCTGGGCCAGCCAGCTCGAAGCCATAGCCGATACTGACGATGAATTGTACGCTTCTTTAACGTACAATCAAGTTACCTTGCCCTACAGAGTGGGGGTACGGTACAAAGGAACGGTCCTGCCTGGCGACACCACCAAACGTTCCTTTTTCCTTTCCATTGATGGTGTCAAGAAAGACCAGTCACTGGGGGGGTATTATACACTTGCCCTCAACAACGCCTATAAAGACCCCAGTCATATCAGGGATGCCGTGTACAGGCATTGCATCCAACAGTACGTGCCGGCTCCGCAGGTGAATTTTGTCAATCTGCGCATCAACGGCGTTGACCAGGGAGTTTACACCAATACAGAACACCTCAATGCTACGTTAATCCGGGAATGGTTTCTTTCAACCAACGGGATCAGGTGGAGAGCCGAGCCCAAGGTCACAGGTGAAGGAACGACAGCCGGTCTATATGGCACCGGTTTTTCCGGTTTGAACTACCTGGGTGAGTCGGCCACCGACTACGAACCCTACTACGACCTCAAGAACAAACCGGAAGACCCGCAACCCATCAACACTATCATTAATGTGTGTCGTTTGCTGGAGCAATGCGGGCCGGATAGTTTGGAGAGGAAAATCAGTGCCGTGCTGGATCTTGATCGTACCCTCTGGTACCTGGCTTGTGAAAACATCTTCACTGACGAAGACAGCTACGTCAACAAAGGGGGAACCGATTATTACCTGTACAAGGATGATGAGACCGGTCGTCTAACCCCCTTGGAATACGATGGCAAGGATACTTTCCTGGATAGCGCCGTGGAATGGGATCCCTTCTACCACGCCGATGATCCCAATTACCCCTTGCTGCACAAGCTGTTGGCGGTGCCTGCTATTCGGCAACGTTACCTGGCTCATTACCGCACCATCCTGAAGGAAGTTTACAACCCCGCTTTCCTCCATCCGGTCATTGATGCCTATGCCGCCTTGGTTGATTCAGCCGTCAAAGCCGACCCCAGACGTCTTGTCAGCTATGAAGCCTTTACTGCAGCAGTAGCTAGTCTGAAAGACCATGTAACCCAGCGTTCGACTTTTTTGAATGCCCACGATTCCATCAACGTCAACAGTCTCATCATTTCTGATGTTCAATGGCAGGTCAGGGGCACTTCCTGGGCCACTCCGTCAGCGACAGATACCGTAACCGTGACTGCCAGGATCAGTGGTGGGGGCACTACAGGTGTCTTCCTCAATGCCGGAACGGGCATGGTCGGAGGATTCAGGCGGTTGCAAATGTTCGACGATGGATTGCATGGTGATCTACAAGCTGGTGATGGTCTTTTCACCGCCTTGATTAATCCGCAGAGCGCTGGTCTCAGAGTGCGTTTCTACATAGAAGCCGTCAGGGGCAATGCCTCCCGGACTCGATCGTATATGCCATCAGGGGCTGAACACGCAGTATATACCTATACCGTCGAATGAGTATGAAACACCCGATACGCTTACTGTTATGCACCCTGATGGTGGTTGGTCTGACACCATCCATGCATGCCCAGGATACCGATTTCGGATTGTGGACCACGCTTGATCTAAGCAAGAAGCTGGATAACGGGCTTAAATTAGCCTTCGAAGAAGAATACCGTTTGCGCAACGATCTGATGACAACCGACAAGTTTCAGTCGACCTTTGAATTGAGCTATAAACTGGGTAATTATTTCACACCCAGTATCTCATACACGCTGATTAACTACTATCACCCCAGGGATGACGAACACGCCCATAACTACTGGGAAACCAGGCATCGGTTCAACGTTTTTGGAGAGGGAGAAATAGATCTCGGACGGTTCACCTTTTCAGTAAGGGAGCGCTTGCAAACCACGTACAGGGTATTGGACTCCCTGTCTNNAACCCCAAATTGATGTTACGTTCAAAAGCCAGTTTGAGCTACAACGTTAAAGGGCTGCCCTTGGAACCGTTCGCCTTTGTCGAATTCCATCACTTGCTCAATAAAAAAGGTGATCCAATGTCCTACGAGAAATACAGAGTAGGTGGGGGTTTGAAGTATACCTATAAGAAAACGCTTTCTGTCAAACTGGGTTACCTTTACACGGCAGAGTCTGACCTGGATGAAGGTGAGAAAGCCAACGTCTTGACCGTTGGATTTGGTTATAAGTTTTAAGCATGTTTACTGAATTGATGCACACCTCCCTGATGGATATCTCCAACCGCATGCAGCCGATCACGTTGGCTGAAATGAAGGGTATCCGCCTGATGAACCGGATTGACACCAAATACCTGGCTCCGTCCAGCTTGTTGCCCGATTTATTGAGTAGGTGTCAGGATGATTTCAGGATACAACACGTGGAAGGGTGTACTCTAAGTCGCTATAGTACACAGTATTACGACACCAAGGATTTGGAGATGTACACCTTGCACCACAACAGCAAGCGACCCCGGTTCAAAGTCAGGATGAGGACGTATGTGGACTCCGATATCCATTTCCTGGAAATTAAACATAAAAGCAACAAAGGGAGAACTGTCAAGGTGCGTATTCAGCTATTTGGGGATCAACCCATGTGCCAGCAGTTGTCGTGCAACCTCAATGAGTTTTTAGGCAGGCATACCCATTACACGGTGGACGACCTGTTGCCACACATCAATACGACTTTCGAGCGCATCACCTTGGTCAACAACAACAAGTCGGAGCGCATCACCATAGACACCAATCTGTCGTTTCACAATTGCAGGACAGGTCTCTCCAAAAACCTGCCCGAGCTCATGATCATTGAACTCAAACAAGACGGCAAGGTGGCATCCAAGCTCAAAGACTTTTTGGCAGAAAGCCGCATACCAGCCATTGGTATCAGTAAATATTGCCTGGGGACAATTCTAACCGATCCTTTCGTCAAGAGCAATCGTTTCAAACCTAAATTACGTTACATACAAAAAATTACCCTAGATCAACCATGACTCCTTCAGATCCCTTTATTCAAGACCCCACGTTGAACGGCCACGCTGCTGAGCAAGTCTCCAGGATATTATTGACAGACGTGCCTGTCTTCGATGGACCAAGTTTGGCCCTCCTGTTGTTCCGTTTTGGTTTCAACCTGTTGGTCAGTTGGATTATCATCCAATTCTTTTACTACAAGAAAAGCGACAGGCGTGATTTCTACTTCACGTTCCTGATGTTCAGTGTCACAGTGTTCCTGTTGATATTCCTCATGGATAACGTCAAGCTACAACTTGGCATGGCCCTGGGGCTGTTTGCTATTTTCGGCATCATCCGCTATCGAACCGAGACGGTGTCAATCCGGGAAATGACTTACTTGTTCATCATCATCGGCATCTCTGTAATCAACGGACTTGCCATGACCGTAAGCTACGCAGAATTGATAGTCACCAACTTGATTTTTATTCTGGTCACTTGGGCACTGGAAAATACCAAGGTTCTGAAACACACGTCTTTTAAAATCATTTTGTACGACAAGATTCAACTCATTGTCCCCGAACGGGAGGCTGAACTCAAGGAAGATATCAGGCAGCGGACCGGGCTTGACGTGATTAAGATTGAGATTGGTAACATAGACTTTCTGAGGGATGTTGCCTACATCAAGGTGTTTTACAGGCCCTCCAATCTGGATCCATCCACGCTGGTTAGCTCCAAACAACTCAAACCTGAGAATTTTTAAGTTCGTTTGTGCCTCCTTTTCACAAGGATGCGTATATTTGTGTACCACCCTACCATACGGGGTGGTACCTTTTTTTTCATACCCCTAAACGACAAATACATGAAAGAAATAATCAGTCAACTGCAACCATCAGCCCTTTGGGCCTATTTTTACGAGCTCACCCAAGTGCCCAGGCCTTCAGGACACATGGCTCCCATACAAGCCTACATGATGCACTTTGGTCAATCACTGGGACTACCTACCATAACTGATGCTGTTGGCAACATCGTGATCAGCAAGCCGGCAACCCCTGGTATGGAAAACAAGACGCCTGTGGTTTTACAGGCTCACCTTGACATGGTGCCTCAGAAAAACAGCCACGTGGTTCATGATTTTGAGAAAGATCCCATCAAACCTCGGATTATTGACGGCTGGATGTATGCTACCGACACGACCCTGGGGGCCGACAATGGTATCGGTGTGGCAGCCGCCATGGCTGTTCTGGCAGCTATCGACGTACCTCACGGGCCCATCGAAGCCCTTTTTACCATCGATGAGGAAACTGGCATGGATGGTGCTTTTGGTTTGAAACCCGAAACCATTAAGGGGCGCACTCTCATCAATATGGATTCGGAAGACGAAGGCGAACTTTTTGTTGGGTGTGCCGGTNNTGTGAACGTCAATGTGAACTTTGCTTGTCCGCAAAGAGTGCCTGTACCCGATGGTCACCTCGCTTTTCGCTTGTCGTTGACCGGTTTGAAAGGTGGCCATTCAGGCCTGGATATCAACCTGGGCAGGGCTAATGCCAATAAAAGCCTCTTCCACTTGCTGAAAAACCTGGTTGGCTCATTGGGGGCAAGACTAGCTACTTTCCAAGGGGGAACCTTGCGTAACGCCATACCCCGTGAGGCCTTCGCTGTTGTCACACTCCCGGCATCGAAGGCCAAGGAGTTGGCTGACGTTGTGGCTGACTATGAGGCTACTATGAAGACACTGTACGATGGCATCGAAGACAACCTCAGCCTGACTATCAATGCTGTTGATGTGCCTGAAGGATTGTTGCCGGAGCCTTTGCAGGACGATGTGATTAACGCCGTGGTGGCCGTTCACGACGGGGTTTTACGCACCATACCCGGTATGAGCGATGTGGTGGAAACGTCTTCCAACCTGGCTATCGTCAAGACAGAGGAACTGGCTGTTACGTTTCAGTTTCTGGCCAGAAGTTCTTCGGAAGTCATGAAAGATCAACTGGTCTCCATGATACAAAGCGCTTGTTCGTTGGCCGGCGCCAAGGTAACAACTTCCGGAGCCTATCCAGGCTGGATGCCTAACCTGAAATCCCATTTGATGGATGTCATGGTCAGTNNTGCAGGAAGCAGTCGGTACCATGGAAATGATTTCTTTTGGTCCGACCATCCGTCATCCCCATTCTCCGGACGAAAAGGTAGAGATTGGCAGTGTTGAACGATTCTGGAACTACCTGGTCAGCGTCCTGAAAGCCATATGATAGCGTTTTATGTATTACTAATTCCTACAAAAACACACCTATGAAACGTTCACTTGCATTATTGATTGTGGCGGCACTGCTGGTGGCATTGCCTTGCCAATCCATCGAGCGCGTCAAGGTTCCTTCGCAGCCCAAGGTGAAGACCAAGACCATCTTTTCTGATGCCAGCCTGAAGCGCTTGACCAATTATATGAAAGACGCTGTTGAGCGGGAAGACATCCCTTCGGCTGTGTGTTATGTCGAGTACAAGGGCAAAGTGGCGTACTTCGAGGCTTTCGGTCTGGCCGACAGAGAAGCCAAGCGTAAGCTGAGGCGAGATGCCATCTTCAGGAATGCCTCACAGACGAAGTTGTTGACCACCATTGCCTTGATGACCTTGTATGAAGAAGGTCGCTTTGGCTTGGAAGATCCCATTAAATGGTACCTGCCTGAATTTTCAAAGCCGGTGGTCAGGGTGTCTGGATCGTACGAAAGTGGCGACTTGGTAACCAGACCAGCCAAAGGGGATATTACCATCAGGCAACTGTTGAGCCATAGTGCCGGTATCTCGTATGACCCATACGATCAGGATGTCAGGGTGATTTGTTACAACGACAGTGACACGAGCATCACCACCGAGGAGGTTGTCAAACGCATTGCCAAATTACCGCTGCGTCACGATCCTGGCAAAGGTTACACCTATGGTTTCGGACTCGATGTGGCCGGACGGCTGGCCGAGGTTATTTCCGGACAACGCTTGGATGAACTGATTCAGGAACGTGTGCTCAAGCCCTTGGATATGAAAGACTCCCATTTCTATTTACCCAAGCGCAAAGCCAACCGTTTGGTGGCCTTGTATCAGAAACCAACCAAGGACGAGCCGGTATCACTCGCGGCTGATTCGGTGGAACGTTTCTATCCGTTGTCAACAGCCAACCGTTACTTTGGCGGTGGTGCCGGCATGAGTGGCACGATTGAAGACTATGCTCATGTCTGTAGGATGATCAAGGATTGGGGTATCTATGATAAGAAACGGATTTTGTCACGCAAAACCGTCGAACAAATGTGTTCCGACCAGTTATTTGGTGCGGCCGGCGCCTACCAGTTTGGTTTGGGCTTGGAGATTATTTCCTCCGAGACATCAGCCAGGCGCATGAGAACCCCGAATTCATACCGGTGGGGTGGCTATTACGGCACGGAATACATCATCGATCCTGCTGAAGATCTGGTGATCTTGTTTTACACCAACAAGGTTTCGTGGCACACCAACAGGGTGCAGGATGATTTCATCCGGATGGTGTATCAGGCATTGTACTAGGAAAGCGCCTTGTGTAAATAGCCTTCGATCTCGAGAGGGTTGGCACCCCGTAGGGTTGCCACCCCATGACATACATTGGCAACGTTACTGAACCACTTATTCTCTCTTCGATTCCGCTCCCCTGGCTGGATTGGGTATTGGTGAGAGCTCCGTTCCTCAGGGCTTGCGAATACTTCGACATCGGCGCCAAATGTTTGTCTCT
>DOBD01000031.1 GCA_003506275.1 Bacteroidales bacterium
GACCTTCGACCAACTCATTGAGGGTAATCAGCACGTTTTTAAGGGCATCCGGTGTGTGTGCGTAGTCCACAATAGAAAGAAAACCGCTGGGTGAGCGTAGGAACTCGAGGCGGCCGGAAACTGGCTTAAGCGTACTGAGCACCAGCAGGATGGTCTCAGGATCCTCACCCAGCATGCACGCTGTTCCGAAAATAGCCAGGAGATTGGACACGTTGAAGCGTCCGATGAATTGAACCGCCACTTCTCGTTGGTTGATGCTGAGCTGCATACCCTCGAAATGGTTTTCCAGTACCTTGGCCTTGAAATCGGCCATCCGCTGGGTGGAATAATCCTTGATGGTCGCCTGGCAGTTTTGTACCATGATGCGACCATTCTTGTCATCGGCGTTGATCAAGGCGAAAGCCGTGGAGGGCAGGGCGTCAAAGAAGCCTTTTTTGGCCTTGAGGTAATTGTCAAAGGTCAGGTGGTAATCAAGGTGATCGCGGGTGATGTTGGTGAAAATGCCTCCAGCGAACTGTAAACCGGCAATGCGTTGCTGATCAATGGCGTGAGAGCTCACTTCCATAAAGGCATGGGTACAACCCGCATCGACCATGGCGGCCAGGAGTTCATTGATGGCCAGCGCATCAGGCGTGGTGTGGGTAGCCTTGAGCTGCGTGTCGTTGATGTAATTGCAAACCGTAGATAGCAATCCTGATTGATGGCCCAGCTTCATGAATAGTTCGTACAACAGGCTGGCGATGGTGGTCTTCCCGTTGGTACCTGTCACGCCGACCAGGGTCAATTTGGTGGACGGATGACCGTACCAGGCACAGGCCAACAAACCCAGGGCCTTGTTGCTATCGGCTACCTGCAAGTATGTCACCCCCTGATGAAGGGTGGCGGGTAGTTGTTCGCACACGATGGCTACGGCTCCTTTCGCAACGACGTCTTCCAGGTANNTGCCTTTTTGAGCGACGAACAGGCTGCCTGGACCGGCCATTCTGGAGTCGAAACACACGTGAGACACGTCTATATCAAGGGAACCGGCCTGTCGGATGGGTTCTAGGGCGAGGGTCAGGGTTTTTAGATTCATGACGGGTATACTAGGTTGTTTATTCCAAATGCAAGGTAATGGTTTGACCTTTGTTGTAGAGGGACCCGGGAGAGATGGATTGACTGACAACCCTGCCTTTTCCGCTCAGATTGACCGATAATCCCCGACTACCCAGCAAGTAAGCGGCATCCCTGGCCCCCATTCGACGCACATCGGGCACCAGGCGGTCTGCCATGTCCAGGTAGGTGAGCTCCACCCGTTTCCCCGTGTTTTTAACACCGACCCAATCGGAAGATGGCTTATTAGCCTCTGTTTGAGGGATGTCGAAGTGCCTGAGTACCCGTTTGGTCAAGGATGCCTGGCCATACATGACAGGAGGTTGGATGGACGGTAGGCTGTCAGACCTGGCGCCGGGTTTTACGCGCCACTCCCTGGCACAGATACGCTCCGCTATGTCCTTGAAGACACCACCGGCTTGACGGCCACCAGAGGGAAGCTCGGAGCGTGGTTGTCTGATCACAACAATGGCACTGTATTCAGGATGGTCGGCGGGAAAATAGCCACAGAATGACACCTGATGCGACTTTCCTCCACTCTGGTAACCAGCCGCCCCTTTAGACAACTGGGCTGTACCGGTTTTTCCGGCGATGGGCACCACAGGGCTCATGATGTTTTTTCCGGTGCCGTGTACCACGACACTGTCGAGCATGCGACGAATTTCCACCAAGGTCTTTTTCGAACAAATGGCCTCATTGACAACGGTGGGCTCGAAGGTTTTTACATCGGCACCGTCTTTACTCAACGCTTTGACAAAATAGGGTTTCATGAGTTTGCCATCGTTGGCGATGGCGTTGTAAAAGGCCAAGGTGTAGATGGGTGGCATCTGAGTCACATAGCCAATGGACATCCAGGGCAAATCCGTCTTGGCCCAATAGCGGTGTTTGTCTTTGGGGTGGGGTATCCTGGGTTTGCCTCCACCGGGGATTTCCAGGTCCATCGGTTTATTGAGTCCCATACGGTAAAGTCCATCGACAAACCTGGAAGGATTGGTGTGGTAGTGTTTGTCGATCAGGGTTGATATGCCGATATTGGAAGAAAACCAGATACTGCGGGCGGCGGTCAACATGTGATAACCTCCTTTATCCCAGTTGTGGTCTGTCATGGTCCTGCCATACATGGGCATACGGCCGCTACCTGTCTGCACGGAATCGTCCGGGTGAACCAAGCCGTCTTCCAGGGCGACCATCATGGAAAAGGTTTTGAACGTGGAACCCGGTTCGCTTTGATCGGAAATGGCGAAGTTCTGGGATTCGCGGTACACACCGGAATCTGCCACGGCCAGGTTGCTGATGGCCAGGACCTCACCTGTTTTTACTTTCATCAATACCACGGTTCCCGATACGGCGTTGATTCGGCTCAACTCTCTTCGTAAAGAGGCTTCCACTATGTCTTGCAAGTAAATATCCAGGGTGGTGATCAGATCCAGGCCGTCTTTGGGGGCCTGAGTGATGACGCTGATGTATTCTCCGGCGACCTTCTGACGGACACACAATCCTTTATCTCCTCTCAGCAGGCTGTCATAATGCATTTCCAGGCCGTTTTTACCGATGCGGCCGTCTTTGGTGTTCTCTCCGTAAATATCCCCTATCGTTCGGGAGGCCAGCGATCCGAAGGGCTTCTCACGTTTGAGGTATTTCTTTTGGTAGAGTCCGCTCTGGTTCCTGCCTTTTTTAAACAGGGGAAACGTTTGGATGGTCCTCAACTCCGTATGACTGACACGCTTGGACGTAATCAGATACTCTCTGGAGCGTTTTTGATACCCCTTCATCAGGTGGTTGCGGTAAGCAGACGAACTTTTGTCGCCCAGGAATTCGGCCAATCGATTGCACAAGGGATTGAGGTAATGAAAAAAGGTGTCGGGCTTGACCGCTTGAAAATCCATGTACAACGCATATGATGGTACGGTACTGGCCATTAGTTGTCCATCTCTGGAATAAATATTGCCCCTGTTGGGTGCCACTTCGACGTTTTCCCGGCGTTGCTTTCTGGCCAATTCCCGCCAGGCCTTTCCCTCTACGAACTGGGTCTGCACGACATTCCACAGGATGGCAGCAACCGGCACAAGAAACAGGCTGATTGTCACCCTGTATCTCAGTCTGATCTGCCGCCTGATCTGTTCGCCCATGTTGTTGTCGTTGCGCATACCTGTCGTCATTTTATGGATATGACATAAGGGGGTGTCTTGGCGTCTTCCAGTTCAAGGCCTTTCTCCATCACCAGTTCCCGTACCCTGGATTGTCGACTTTCCTGCATGAGCAGTGACGATTGTGTCAAAGCCTCGTACTTGACGTCTGCCAGGGTTTCATTGAGCTCATCGATTTTGTTCAGGTTCATGATGACTCCGTAATGGTTGCCAATGTAAATCAGGAATCCGGCCACGACCAACAAAATCATCCAGACGTTCCTGGCCAGGAAACCTTTGGTCAGAATGGTCCCATCGAAGACCTCCCGCATGACGGCGCGGTAAGTCGACTTGCCGGTGGTTCGTGGTTCTGGTTGGTTCTTTTCTGTTGCCATCATGCTTTCTTTTCGGCTATCCGGAGTTTGGCACTCCTGGATCGGGGGTTATCACGTTGTTCGGCCTCATCGGGGATGATGACTTTGTTGTTGATGAGTTGGAAGGGTGTTTGGAAGTGACCGTAGAAATCCTGCTCAACATGACCTTCCAGATTTCCGGCTCGCATGAATCGTTTGACCAACCTATCTTCCAGCGAATGGTAGGTGATGACGACCAGACGTCCACCGGGTTTGAGCACCTCCAATGATTGGGTGAGCAGCGCTTCCAGGGCTGCCATTTCCTGATTGACCTCCATGCGAAGGGCTTGAAAAAACTTGGCCAGTTCTTTCTTTTCCCTGTCACGCTGAAAGAAGGGCTTGATGACTTCCAGAAGGGAGGCTACCGTATCGAAAGGCTGTTCTGTTCTGGCAACCACCAGCGCCTTGGCCAACCGTCTGGCATCCCTTAATTCCCCATAATCCTTGAACAGGGCACTCAGGCGTTCTTCTGGCCAGGTGTTCAACAGCACGGCAGCGGTGATGCCCGATTGACGGTTCATGCGCATATCAAGATCCACCTCGTCGAAGCGGAAGGAAAAACCTCGCTCGGCAGCATCAAAATGGTGCGACGAGACACCAAGATCAGCCAGGATACCGTCAACTTGTTCCACGCCGTAGTAGCGCAGAAAATTGCGCAGGTATCGGAAATTGCCATGCACAAACGTGAAGCGTTCATCTGCAGGGCTGTTGGCTTCAGCCTCCTGGTCTTGATCGAAACCAAACAGCCTGCCGGTAGACAGGCGATGGAGGATGGCACGCGAATGGCCGCCCCCACCAAAGGTAACATCCACATAAATGCCGTCAGACTTGATGGCCAACCCATCCACGCTGGGTTGCAACAAGACGGGTATGTGATAGGGTGTTTCGTTCATACTCGATCGCTGATTGTGGTTATTCTGCCTTTTGCTCAGTCCCGTCCATCAAAGTAACCAGCTGGGTGCGGAAGATATCGTTCGGCAGCGTGGTTTTCTCCAGGGTGGTCTTATCCCATAGTTCAAGGGAGTCATCCACGCCCAGAAAAACGATGTCGGTCGTCATGTTGCAGGCTTCCAGCAATGTTCTGGGGATCAGAATTCGACCATTGGCATCCATTTCAACCATGACGGCCTCACGGGTGTATTGTCTGAAGACTGCTTGTTGAGAGGGGTTCCATTTGCTGAGTTTCCGGCGCAATGTGTCCAATTCGGCTTCCCATACACTGGCCGGATACAGGATGAGGCACTCTTCAAAAACATCCTTGCGCAGGTACAGCACAGGCTGTCCATCCGCCTGTAAAAGGCGTCTGAAAGGAGCCGGCACAAAGACTCGACTCTTGGCATCCAGCCTGGCTTCGAAGTTTCCGAGAAAACGCATCAATATTCTGATTGTCTGACAAAAGTACGTCAAGACGCTCCACTTTGCAACACTTTCCCCCACTTTTTATCAACAAAAGTTATTCATTCGTTTTCAACCAGCTATCAACAGCCTATACTTCTGATTTTCTATATTTTAGACAACCTATCAACAGGGTGTTGACTGAGCCTATGTTGACAATCAGCAACGATGCCAATCAAACTGGCGTTGACGGGCCGACAACTACCTTCAACGGGTGTCAACCGGTCATCGCTGTAAAAAATTTGTCAGTTCTTAAAAAAAGCCTACTTTTGCACGTTCTTGTCACTTAAAAAGAGGAAAAAGAGTATGTCCCAGACTGACGTTATTGCGGTCAATGNNGTGAGGGAAGTACTGCGTTCAAAGGCTCCCAAGGCCAAGGTACCGGCTTTTCTGATTCGTTACCTGGAACGCATCGTTCACCAAGAAGAAATCAACGGCTTCCTTCGTGAAAATGGCCACTTGATGGGCATTGATTTTGTGGAAGCAGCCATCCGGTTTCTTGGGGTCACCATTGAAGCTCACGGCCTGGAAAATTTACCAGAAGGGCGCTATACGTTTGCGGGCAACCACCCGCTGGGCGGCATCGATGGAATGAGTACCGGCTTGGCTGTCCATCACCGGTTTCCACAGCA
>DOBD01000205.1 GCA_003506275.1 Bacteroidales bacterium
CAGCGGCAAGCAGGAACTCTACGAAGCTATCCTGAATATGCATATTTAACCATCTAACAATGAAGATCTTATCTGTTTTCGAATCTGGAAAAAAATCAATTCTCAACCACCTGATTCCGGCGCTGGCCCTCCTGCTGATACTGCCTCAATTGGCCATCGGTGATACAGCCTACGCTCAAACCTTCGAAAACGATAAGCGTTCCGTCATTCAACAAATTGACCGGACAACCGGGCGGATTAACCGCCCGGCTCGTCCGGTTAAAAATGTCATCGTGCTGATACCTGACGGTTGTTCATTGGCCACCATTTCCCTGGCCAGGTGGTACCAATGGTTGCAGCACCCCGATCGCCCCGCCTTGTTCATTGATCCTTACGTTTGCGGCACGGTCAGAACCTTTTCTTCCAACGCGCCCATTGGCGATTCAGCGCCAACCACCTCCTGTTACATGACGGGGGAACCGTCCCGGACAGGATTTGTATCCACTTATCCCCTGGCCGATGGCGACAAGGACATCCTGTGGGTTGATTCTACCAAGGCCTATCAGCCTATGATGACTGTCCTGGAAGCCTCCAGGCTGGTATACGGCAAATCGACAGGTCTGGTTTTTACGTGTGAATTCCCCCACGCCACACCGGCAGACTGTTCCGCTCACAGCTACAACAGGGGTGACTACACCAGCATAACCTCCCAAATGGTTCACAACAAGCTGGACGTGGTCATCGGCGGGGGNNCCTACTTGGCTGAACAAGGGTACACGGTACAACTCGATGATCTTAACGGTCTTCAGGCCTTTTCCGGTCAAAAACTGTGGAGCCTTTTCGGAGACCGGGCGTTACCCTACGACCTGGATAGGGATCCGACTAAGGAGCCTTCCCTGGAGCAGATGACGGCCAAAGCCATCCAGGTTTTATCCACCAACCCGAATGGTTTTTTCCTCATGGTCGAAGGTAGCAAGGTCGATTGGGCCGCCCATGCCAACGACCCTGTCGGTATGATTACCGACTTCCTGGCCTTCGACAGGGCCTGCAAGAAGGCCCTTGAATTTGCGCAAAAGGATGGTCAAACGGCTGTTGTCATCTTGTCCGATCACGGCAACAGCGGCATCAGCATTGGCACCAGGCGTTTGTCCGGCTACGACAAGTTGAGCAAGGAACAACTGTTTGGAAACCTGCTGAAAATGAATCGTACGGCTGAAGGTTTGGCTGGTCTGCTTAACAGGGCTGATGCCTCGCACATGACAGCCATCGTAAAAACGTATACCGACATTGACTTGACACCCGCTCAACAGGAGCAAATCAATAAGGCCAGTGATTACAGACACAGCAACTTGAGCCGAGAAGCCAGAAGAAGGAATCCCAACCTCCAATACACCCTGGCCGACATCATGTCCCTGGCCACCGGCATCGGCTTTACCACCAACGGGCATACGGGCGAAGAAGTGCTCCTGGCTGCCTATCATCCGGAGAATACGCTGCCCACCGGCGTTCGGATGAATGTGGAGATCAACGACTACCTGTGTCAACTGCTCAGCCTGCAGGATAGTTTGCCAATTTTGACTCAGCGTTATTTTGCCCCTCATACGGCCGTTTTTGAAGGGCTGAAAATGCACGTGGATACCTTGGCATACAAGGATCACCCCGTGCTGGTGGTGAAACATAAACGTAAGGAGCTCCGGTTGAAGGATGATTCCAGTGTCGCCCTANNTGCCCAAAGCGGTGGCCGACTTGGTGAAGTGAATCCCTAATTGTATTTTTGCGCTTCGTTCGGGCAATTTTTTGCAGGGCGAAGCGTTTCTTAGTATATATAAAGAGGTCTCTGTGTCCTTGAGGTTACGTGTGCCCGCCTCGCACGTAACTCCTATATCAGGCGGTACCTAACCATGGAAATACCACTATGCGTTTGAAAACCCGTACTCAAGTAATCCTCCTGTTTCTTTTTTTGTTCCTGGCCGCTGGTGCTACGGTATCTGTCGCTGCCCAAAGCCTCTCATCAGTTGACGTAAGCAGTCTGAGTGACGCACAGATACAACGGTTGGTCCAACAGGCTACGGCCCAGGGCATGAGTGTCGACCAGGTGATTGAAATTGCCAAGGCCAGAGGCGCCTCCGATCAACAGATCGACGATGTTAGGCGCCGTATTCTCAAGGAGTCGTTTGATGAAGAAGTCCAGGCCAAAGGAGCCTCTGCCGTGAAGAAAGCAACGGAAAAAGACGTCTGGATGATGACCAACGATGAATTGTACGACTATTCCATCAAGGCCGAGTTTATCGCCACCGAGAAAGCCAAGAAGGTCTTCGGTTTCCAGTTCTTCAATTCAGACAAACTGTCTTTTGAACCATCGGTCAATATTCCCGTTCCAAAGGACTACATCCTGGGCGTCAACGATGAATTGACCATCAGCATCTGGGGCGCCAGTCAACGTACGTATGCGTTAACTGTTGACCATAACGGTGCCCTGCTTATTCCTGAGGCTGGAACCATCCAAGTACAGGGCAAACCCTTTGATGAGGCCAGGAAACTCATACTAAAACGGCTGACTGGCATCTACTCCGGTATGGCCGGAGGCTCGCCCAATACCTGGGCTGACGTTACCGTCACTGGTATGCGCTCCATCAAGGTCAACGTGCTGGGTGAAGTGATGGTACCTGGTACCTACACCCTGCCTGCTACGGCTTCAGCTTTCAATGCCCTTTACCTTTCCGGCGGTCCCAACGAACACGGCTCGTTCAGGGGTATCAAAATCCTTCGCGACAACAAGGTTTTCAAGGTGCTTGACGTTTATGAATACCTCATCAATGGTAATGGTAGTAACAACATCGTGCTCAGGGATCAGGATGTGATTATGGTGCCCCCCTACCAGACCAGGGTGGAGATGGCCGGCAGTTTTAAGCGAACCGGTTATTTTGAGCTCAAGGAAGGGGAAAACCTGGCCAAACTGCTGGATTACGCCGGGGGGTTCAAACCGGAAGCCTACAAGGAGGCTGTTTCCGTGACCCGTCTCACTGACCACCAACGCCGGATGGTCGATGTTGAAAAAGGAGATTATGCAGGCTTCAAACCTGCTAACGGTGATTCTATCTGGGCCGGTGAAGTGCTGAAGCGGTTTGAGAACAGAGTCATCTTGTCTGGTGCCGCGATGCGTCCTGGGGTGTATGCCCTTACCGATGGCATGACGCTGTCTGACTTGTTGACCAAAGCGCAAGGCGTCAAGGAGGATGCCTTTAGCCGTCGAGGCATGATTTACAGGCAGGAAAAAGACTTGACCCCCTCTGCCATGTCCTTTGACGTGAGCGACGTTTTGAGCCGTTCCGCCGATGTTGCCCTGCAACGGGAAGACTCGGTGGTCATTTGGGAAATCAAGGAATTGCAGGAGCAGCGGTATGTCCGCATCTATGGTGAGGTGCAGCATCCCAACAAGTACGCCTATTTCAAAGGCATGACCATAGGCGACCTGGTGTTGCAGGCGGGTGGATTCAAAGAGGGTGCCATCGAATCCTATATTGAAGTATCCAGACGTCACAATTACGAGCAGGCCTCGACCAAGGCAGCCAATATGGTGGAATTGTTTCAGTTCAACATCAACCGTGATCTCAGTATGATGGACAAGGACGAACGCTTCCTGCTGTCGGCCTATGACTACGTGTACGTACGTAAAGCACCCTCCTATTTTGAACAGAAGACGGTCAGTGTGGAAGGGGAGGTGCAATTCCCCGGTCAATACAGCATACGTTCCAAGAAAGAACGCATTTCCGATGTCATCAAACGGGCCGGTGGATTGACGGATCATGCCTATGTGTCCGGAGCCTCCTTGTACCGGCGCATTGAAATTGAGGAAACAGATACGACCACTCGTTCCGTTGATGAGTTGCAACGGGAAAACAAACAGGCCATGGAAAGGCTTAAGCTGAGCAAAGAGGACCAGATGGCGTATGTCGACTCCCTGATGTTCCGAACGACCAAGAAGACCAAGGCAACCCGTGTCGAACTCCAACTGGACAAGATTCTCAAGGATACTGCCAGTATCTTCAATTACCACCTTCGTGAGGGCGACCGCATTTTTATTCCCGAAGTATCNNAAAGAGGTGCATGTGGGTGGAGCCATTCTCAATCCTGTGGGACTCGCCTATGAAAAGGGCCGGAAAGCGGGTTACTACATTGACCGTTCGGGTGGTTTCAGCGATAAGGCCAACAAACGCAAGGTGTATGTGGTAAACAGTGACGGTACCACCAAGGTGACTAAGTCGTTTATCTTCACCAGGTACCCTTCGGTCTTACCGGGTAGCAAAATCGTCGTACCGGAGAAGGAAGAAAAGGAACGGGTAGGAGTGGCCACCTGGCTCGCTATTGCAAGCACCTTCTCTTCCCTGGCCTTGGCCGTGGCCGCCATATTACCCCGATAGTGTACTTAAGCCATCGTCACGCATGAACGCATCAACCAAACCCAATCGTGGCCACTCGTTTGCCAACGAAATCGACTACGTACAGCTGCTTCACAAACTCTGGCAAGCCAGAAAAACCCTGTTCATCGGCCTGGGGGTCGGCGCCGTGCTGGGTGTTTTTGTCGCCCTTATCCTGCCCAAACAATACAAGGTGGTGACCACCATGCTCCCCCAAAGCGAATCGGAGGGGGGGATGGGCAAATTATCCTCCCTGGCCTCGCTGGCTGGTTTCGACCTCGACCTGAGCGGGGGCGAGTCTGACATTTCGCCCATCATTTTTCCGCAAATTGTGGAATCGGCTCCCTTCATGTTGGAATTGATGAACACCCCCTTTACCTTCAAGGCGGTGGACCACCCGGTGTCCCTGTATGAGTACTATTACACCATCAAAAAACCGTCGTTTGGTGAGTTGGTCATGAAGTATACGGTTGGTCTGCCCGGTTTACTGAAGCAATCAGTAAAGAAGAAACCGGCGCCCCATGAAGCCAAGGAGGGTGGGCCTCAGGTGCTGACTAAGGAACAGGAAGACCTGATGCTGGGGCTTAAAGGGCAGATTTCCCTGACGGTCAATAAAAAGGAAGGTTACCTGACCTTGACCTGTCTGTTTGAAGAACCCCTTTTAACGGCTCAAGTGGCTGAAAAGGCACAGGAACTTCTTCAGAAGTACATCACCGCCTACAAAACCAACAAATCCAAGGACCAACTGGCCTTTATCGAGCAACGCTACGCCGAAAAGAAGGATGAATACATAAAAGCTCAGGATCGTTTGGCTTGGTTCCAGGATAGAAACCAGCATGTGAGCACAGCCGCAGCCTTGGCAGAACAGGATAGACTGGAAAGTGAAAAAGACATTGCTTATGCCGTATATACAGAGTTGGCAAAATCGTTGGAGCAATCCCGCATCCAGGTCAAACGCCAAACTCCCGTCTTCGCCATCATCAAACCTGTGGTGGTGCCGAATGATAAATTCAAGCCGCAAAGAGGTAGAATTGTAATCTTGTTGTCATTGCTGGGTTTGATTGTCGTAGGGTCGTTACTTTTTTCAAAGGAATACGTAAGATACCTAAAAAGTAACCTTCGTACAAAGGAGTGACATCTTAAGTAGTCAAACAAGGTATGTCTGATCTTAAACAACGACTGACATTAAATGCTTCAACAGCAATACTCCAGGTTGTTGTTACTGCCCTTGTCTATTTTTTTCTTTACAAGTATTTGCTGGATCACCTTGGTGAAAAGAACCTAGGAGTTTGGTCGTTGATTTTGTCGTTTTCTTCTATTGCCAACTTGGCCAACATGGGGCTCACCTCTGGTTTGGTCAAGTTTGTTGCAGAGAGTAAGGCTAGCAATGAAAAATCAGAAATAGGTCGGTTGATTATGACCTCCCTGGTTTCCTTGTTGCTTTTGTTCGGCCTTGTATCTCTTTTGGCCTTATTTGTATTATCCCCCTTGTTGAGATTTGTTGTTGAACCTGATTACCTTACTCTTGCCATTTCAATTATTCCATATTCGTTAGCGAGTTTCAGTATCAGTGCAATGTCTGGCGTTTTCACTTCCGTATTGGAAGGATATCAGAAAAATTACTTGCGGCATATGGTCTATCTGTTCTCGGGTTTGGTTATGTATGGCGGTACGCTATTGTTAGCACCTGAGTTTCAATTAAAGGGAGTAGCCATGGCTCAAGTTGGACAAGCGTCGTTTGTGTTTATTGCCTCATGGTTGATGATGAACCGTGTTGATGCCAGCAACAGGGTTTCAAATTGGCGATGGAGCAACGTATCTTTTAAACGATTATTCAATTATGGATTCAAGTTTCAAGCAGTTTCCATCTTTCAATTATTATACGAACCAACGACTAAACTATTGTTGAGTAAATTTGGGGGACTGTCTGTGTTGGCACATTATGAAATGGCAAGTCGATTAGTGACACAGTTCAGAGCTGTCTTGGTAAATGCAAATCAGGTAATCATACCTGTGGTGGCAGAGACTGCTTTAACAAAACCACGAGAAGAATTGAATGGATTGTATAAGAGAATGATGCGGCTGATGGTTTCCTTGACATTTCCTCTTACGACTTTGGTTATTATTCTCAGCCCTTTGATTGCGTTGGTATGGATTGGAAATCCAAGTCCCGTATTTTCATATTCCATGTATGTGCTCCTGCTTTCCATGATGATCAACATCGTTTCCGGTCCCGCTTATTTTAGCGCGATGGGTGAAGGGAAATTGACATCGTTGGTATTGGTTCATGGACTAATGGCACTTTTAAATTTGACTATAGGGATTGTTCTAGGTCATTTTTTTGAGGGCTATGGAATTATTATGGCATGGGGTCTCTCATTAACAATAGGATCTACGGTATTGATTGTTGTTTATCAACGAGCTTTAGGTGTGAGGATGCCTGCATTATTGTCAAAAAACGAATATCGATGGGTTATATTAAGTTTGATGATCGGTATTTTGAGTATGATAATACTCCCCATGGACAAGTCTGGTGTGCCTTTTATTATACAAACAGCCATAACGATATTTATTGCCCTAAGTTGTTTTATTTTTACAATGATTATCAACCAACAGCACAAATTAATTGCGTCGGTTTTTACCTCAGCCTTTAATAACCATGGTAAGAAAATTGGGTAAGACTATTTTAAGATGGTGTTTGAAATGGAAACATCGTTCAACACTCACATTGGGAGATGGTGCACACATTGGCCGTTCTTCTATTTTTGAGGGCATGAATTTTATCGACAAACGTTCTGTATTTGTTGGTGAAATGGGGTATGGATCATATATTGCTCAAGACAGTCATTTGGAAGGAAAAATTGGCCGTTATTCGTCCATCGGTTCCTTTGTACGTTGCAATCCTGGCACTCACCCAAGCGAGCTTTTTACGTCTACGAGCCCTGTTTTTTATTCTGTCTACAAAAAACAATTGGGGGGATCATTGGTCGATCAATCTTGGTTTGAAGAAATGAGGTATGCTGATGATGATCATCGTTTTCCAATTATGATTGGAAATGACTGTTGGATAGGTGACGGGGTCTTTTTTACAGGCGGAATTACCGTTGGAGATGGCTCCATAGTCTTGGCACATGCAGTTGTGACCAAAAATGTCCCACCCTATGCCATTGTTGGGGGTGTCCCTGCGAAAGTTATCAAGTATCGGTTCGAAGAGGATACTATCAGGCTGTTACATCATGTACAATGGTGGAATCAACCGCCAACATGGTTAAAAGAACACGCGGCCCTTATGAGGGATGTGAATGCCTTTGTACAATTCTTTTCAAAGCCTAAGTGATCGTAACTATCAAGAAGAATATGGGATTCATACAATGGATGATTAATACAGTAAAAAAGATAGGCTTTCTCTGCCTGGTGTCCCCTTTCCAGCGCCTTATTATGGGTGCGTTGGGAAGAAAATCGTACATTCCCTTGTCAACCCGATTGGATGGTTCAAATCGAATATTTGTGGGGTATGGGGTTACGATTGGCAGACAATCCTGGTTGGCGGCGATGCCTTTAACTGGCTCAAAAAATTGTCGCTTGATTATCGGTGATGGTACCTATGTGGGCAATCAAGCCCATTTCTATGCAACCTCCCGTATTGAAATTGGCCGTCGGGTTCTCTTTGCGGATAAGGTTTATGTATCAGACAACCTTCATTCGTACGAGGATATCGAAATGCCGATTATCGATCAACCTATTAAGCAATTGAAAGATGTAACTATCGGAGATGGGGCCTGGATTGGGGAACATGCCTGCATCATAGGTGCAAGTATTGGGAAACACAGTGTTGTTGGAGCAAACTCAGTTGTAACAAGGGACATCCCGGATTATTGTGTGGCAGTCGGGGCTCCTTCCGTCATTATTAAACGGTATTCGCACAAACTGGGTGCCTGGATTAAAACCAATGAAGATGGCTCTCCCCGTGAAAAGGAATGATTATCATAATCCTATGAAATGAAATGATTATTGAATGAAACACATATTAATTACTGGTGGTGCCGGTTTTATCGGCTCAAATCTGGCTCTTTTGTTAGTCAATCGTGGCTATGTTGTAACAGTATTAGACAAACTGTCTCCTCAGATACATGGCCCAAATCCAGAAACGGACTCTCCCCTTTTTCGTTCCATTATTGATAAGGTTAAATTCATCAAAGGCTCGGTCACATCAAGAAAGGATTTGTTGGAGGCGCTTCTTGGGCAAGATGCTATCGTCCATTTAGCGGCAGAAACTGGCACAGGGCAGTCTATGTATGAAATTGACAACTATGTGGCTGTTAATTGTGGTGGGACGGCATTGCTTCTTGATGTATTGACCAACGTTCCCAATAACGTGAAAAAGGTCATTGTTGCATCATCAAGGGCGATTTATGGTGAGGGCAAGTATGTTTGTTCAGAGCATGGCATCGTTTATCCACTCGTACGCTCTGAAAAGGACTTGAAAGCAGGTGATTTCTCCTGCAAATGCCCCCTTTGTCATCGTAATGTAGATGTCGTTCCAACATCAGAAGATAGCAAGATTCATCCGACCTCTATTTATGGGATAACCAAACAAAACCAGGAGCAGATGGTTCTGATGGTTTGCAAGAACCTTGGTATTTCCGGCGTGGCTTTGCGCTACCAAAATGTATATGGCCCAGGTCAATCGTTACAAAACCCTTATACGGGTATTTTATCTGTTTTTTCCACCCGCATTCGTAACCATAAATCGGTTCTGCTTTTTGAGGACGGTTATGAATCCCGAGATTTTGTATACATTGAGGATGTTGTTAATGCAACAGCGCTATGTCTGGAACGTGAAGAGGCAAAAGACCGCGTCTTTAACGTGGGAAATGGGGTCAGAACGGATGTAAGAACTGTAGCTGAGACGCTGGTTAAGCATTATGGCATTGACGTACCAGTTGATATTACCGCCACCTTTCGAGTCGGTGATATAAGGCATAACTTTGCTGATTCTACATTGATTGAAACGGTGTTGGGATTTAAGCCAAAGTGGACGTTTGACGCTGGTATCAAGGCGTTTACGAATTGGGTCTTAACGCAGGAGATTATGGTTGACCGATACGATGCGTCCATTGAAGAAATGAAGCAAAAAGGATTGTATAAATGAACGAACCAATTGGCATAGTTACGGTTTTGTACAATAGTGAAACGGTACTCAAGGATTTTTTTTCATCCTTGGACAGCCAGACCTATGTCCATTTTACGCTGTATGTCATTGATAACAAATCGCCTGATAATTCATTGGCCTTGGCCCATGAATTGTCCAAAACCGTACGGTTCAAGACAGTTTTTATCGCCAATGATGACAACTTCGGGGTGGCAAAAGGCAACAATCAAGGTATTCAAAAAGCCCTGGAGGACGGTTTTGAATACCTGTTATTATCCAATAACGATGTAGTGTTGGATCCTTTCTGTATTGAGCGACTCTATCAAGGGTTACATGCTCAGCAAGCTGATATGGCTGTACCAAAGATTTTTTACTTCAACTCACCTCTTTTGTGGGCTGCAGGTGGTTATTTTAATAAATGGAAAGGTTTGAATTTCCATTATGGTGATAAAAAAGAAGATGCACCGATTTATNNATTTATTCAACGACCAAAGAAATAGCTTACGCAGCCACCTGCTTCATGTTATTGAACAAGCGTGTGTTTGAAAAAACCGGGTTGATGGATGAAACGTATTTCGTTTATTGGGACGATGTAGACTTCGTATACCGAGCCCGTAAACAGGGATATTCCTTATGGTATATTCCTGAAAGTGTACTTTGGCATAAGGAAAGTACCTCGACTGGAGTCATGAGTGATTTCTCCATCCGTTTTTCGTTTAGAAATATGGTGTATTTTGCCTTGAAGAATTATTGGAAGCCATACGCTATTTATGTCTTGTTGATCAATGTCTTATATAGTATGTTTGTCTTGCCCATAAAATGGCCACGTGATAAATGGCGTATCAAGATGAAAGCATATATTGAAGGGTGGCATTTGTATCAGAAAAGTAAATAATCGCACTCAACATGGGCGGTCTTACCTACTCCTTTCCCTATTTGATTGTACTGGCCATTTTGGTTGGGTTGCAATTTATTGACTTCAGAAATCGTCTTTTTGGAAGGGATAGTTGGATTGTGAACGGTTGTGCCTTATTGGTATTGCTCATTTTTTTGGGTTTGCGAGGTTTTGTCTTGACAGATTGGTTGGTATACTACCCACTGTTTGATAAAATGCCAACCTTTTGGGAAGGTGGTATATTGAGTGCTCTCAAGCCCGATTTCATGGATCAATTTACCACCGATGAGACGATAGGGAAGCCAGGAACGGAATTAGGGTTTATATATTTTACCATGTTATTCAAGTCAATCATACCTGAATACCATGCGTGGGTTTTTTTCAATACCTGCATCAACCTGTTATTATTGTCGGTTTTTTTGAAAAGGCATTCTAACTACTTCATACTGGGATTGATTTTCTTTTTCCTTTTTGATGGTATGGCATTGGAATTTAACTTAATGCGTAATATTAAAGCAATTTTGTTATTTCTACTATCGTTAAACTACTTAAAGGAACGTCGGATAGTTCCATACATGTTGTTGAACATTCTTGGTTTTTATTTCCACAGCAGTGCCCTTTTATTCTTACCCCTTTACTTCCTTCTGCATAAAGAATGGAATCCAAAAATCTATTGGACAATATTCATTGTAGGGGTGCTCATTTTGTTGCTTCAGATTACCTATGTTGCACCGTTGTTAACTTGGTTAGGCGGTATGGTCGGTGGTCGATTGTCTGTGTTGGTCGATTTATACTTAATGAGTGATTTGTATGGGGGAGCATATGGGTTGTTTCACTTTGGATACCTGGAGAGGGTCTTTACCTTTTGTGTGTTAATGATATACAGGAAGCAGCTCTTAGAACAAAACGAAGGCAACGTGCTGTTTATTAACCTGTTTATGATATTCTTTATTATTTATTTTTATTTCAGTGAGGTAACAGTCATAACTGAGAGAGTGCCTTTGCTGTTTGTTGCTGCATATTGGGTATTGTACCCAAATATTTATGCATTAATTGAGCATAAACTCAATAAAGTTTTCTTCTTAGCGATCTTGTTGTTGTATGCATTGGTTAAACTTGTAAATGCAAACAGCAATGTCTTGGCTAAATATGACAATGTGCTTTTTGGTATAGAGTCCTACGAAAACAGATACGACACCTTTATCAATTCATATGATCAGATAGTCAACAAAGATGAAGAATAGCATGTCATCTTATACAGAAAATGAAATGGTTATTGGTATGGACGGTTTCCCTTTTAGCAAGCAGCAAGGAGGGATTGGAAAGTATTTATTGGCGATATTGAGTATGCTTGTTGATACTTACCCACAGGCTAAGATCCTTCTTTTTTCAAACAAGCCAATCTTTCTTCCAGCAGAATTGGAGGATCGTGTTACCCGTGTTTGTGCCGCCAAAGGGTATATGAAACTGCCAACAACCGTATGGTTAAAGTGTTTCGCTGGAAGACTCATCAATCAATATAAGCTGGATTGTTACATTTCTACTGGTGGTCTGTTACCATCGGGGAAGTTGTCATGCCCAACCTTGTCCGTTGTTCACGACCTGGTATATAAGTTATTCCCCAAATCGATGGGTCGGTTACAATACTATTCCCATGCGTTTTTTCTCAAACACGACGTGGAAAAAGCAACGGCTGTAATTTGCAATTCAATGGGTACTGCCAGCCGAGTCGTTGAGACATTTGGAGTTGAACCTTCTGGTATCGTTTGTCCGCCCATACATCCACGTTACTACAAAAAGGAATGCCGTGATGATAAGACAGTGCTGGAAAAGTATGGCATAGATTCGCCCTATTTTTTATCTGTGGGGACTCTCGAGCCAAGAAAAAATCTTTCCATGACGATAAGGGTCTTTGCCTCACTTGTGTCCAGGGGTGCTTTGGGAGGTCATAAACTAGTTTTGGTGGGTGCAAAGGGGTGGCGTAACAATGAGATTGTGTCACTATGTGAAGCATATAGCAAGGACATTTTTCGTCTGGGCTACGTGCCAGATGAAGACCTACCTTCTTTATATAAACACGCTACGGCTTTCCTATTCCCTTCACTCTACGAAGGTTTTGGTATACCTGTGCGTGAGGCGATGATGTGTGGTTGTCCTGTACTGACCTCTGATTCGCCTGAATTGAAAGAATCAAGTCTGGGGCTGGCAACCTATATCAATCCAAACGATAAGAGCCAGTATGAAGAAGCGCTTTTATCACTTGTTGCTTCTTCAAGGCAAGGGCCAGCTTTAAATGAACGAATGATAGCCAGTGATTTTTCATCCATTCTACAATTCATTGATTCATTGAAAGAAGCCAAATGAACGTTGCCATTGATTGCCGTATGTTGGGTAAAACTGGAATCGGTGTGTACCTGGAGAACATCGTTTACCATTTATTGAGTGAGCGAAAACACCATTATGTTTTAATCGGCCAGGAACAATCATTGAATTCGGCCTTCGGTGGCCTTGATTATGACGTAATCGAATCCTCCACAATTCCTTTTTCTTTGAAAGAGGTTTTCTTTTTTGATGTTACCAACATCAATGCTTGTGATGTCTTTTTTACACCCAATTTTAATATCCCTGGTGGTATAAAAATTCCCATTTGCTCCACCATACATGATGTGGTTTTCTTAGATGTAAAGGGGTTAACGTCATTGATAGGACTCATTATTCGAAAACAATTCTTGAAGAGAGCCATTAAGTTGTCAAAGTCGGTTTTAACGGTATCTTCCTTTTCTTCTTCCCGCATTAAACACTATTTTCCATTTGTTGGTGCTATTGAAATTGTGCCTAATGGGATTAATCGAGAATTGGCGGCCTATAAGCCCGATGTTAATGCGCCCTATTCATTCCCCTACCTCTTGTATGTCGGGACTATCAAAAAGCACAAGGGGCTTCATACCTTGATAGAGGCGTACCTTTCATTGGCTGACTATGGATTACCTCAGANNAACTGGTTTTGGTTGGTGTTCATGAAGGCCTTCGTACCGTTGATGCGGCATTGTTTGACACCATTTACGCTCATCAAGACCGAATCGTCTTTGCAGGACGCCTCACAAATCAGCAATTGTATACTACCATGACACATGCCTCGGTTTTGGTTCAACCATCAGTATATGAGGGTTTTGGATTGCCACCGCTTGAGGCTTTATTTTTAAATACGCAAGTTGTCCTAAGTGACATACCCGTCTTCAAGGAGATTTACGGCAAGTTGCCTGTTCATTTTTTTGCATCCAAGAATTCCAAACACCTGACAGATGTGCTTAAACGTGTGTTGATTGAAGAGGATGTAAAAATCATTAACCACGAAATGGTGATGAAACAGTATGATTACTCGCTTGCAGCAGACTTGGTTATTCGCTGCATAGAAAGAGTTGTTTCTGAATAAGTCTACCCATTTACCCAAAAAGACATACCCATGGATTTAATTCGTAAGACATGGTCGCTGGTTTATGTCGTTCAATAGAGGAAAAAGTGCTATTTTTGTGGGTAATTATCTTTTTTGCGTAAATAACGACTAGTGGTGGTTAGATGACACGAATTTTACATATTCCAAATTTCTATGCTCCCAATAACGGTGGCATAGAGAAAATTTGTCAGCTTGTCGTTAATAGCTTGCCGGCCTATGAACATCAAGTCCTTTGTTTTAATACGGACTCATCAACAACCACGGATTTCATAGATGGTGTTAAGGTGACTAGAATTGGCCGCTTTGTCAAAGTTGCCAGTCAGAGTCTGTCGCTTTCCTATTATTTTAAATTGAAAGCACTCATTAAATCCTTTAAGCCTGACTTGATTCATTTTCATGCACCAAATCCGTTGGTTATGTTCTTTGTGAACAGGCTAGTTCCTCATGATTGTAAACTCATTGTTCATTGGCATTCAGACATAATTGAGCGNNTACGGTTGTATCGGTTTGTCAAGCCAATAGAGGCTACTTGTTTGAAAAGGGCAGACCGCATCATTGCGACGAGCCAATTGTATGCAGATCACTCCTTGCCCCTTAGGCCCTTTTTACAAAAGGTCTCCATTTTACCTTGCGCCATCGAAACGGAACAATTCTCAGAAGAAAGATTAAACAAACACGTCTATGAGAAACTCAAGGTAACGTATCAAGGGAAGAAGGTGATCTTTTTTATTGGTCGTCATGTACCCTACAAGGGATTGACCTTTTTATTGCAAGCGGAGAAATTCATTAAGAATGATTGCGTGATTGTTATTGGTGGCAGTGGCCCTTTAACAGCGGCGCTAAAAAAAGAGAATACATCTTCCAGAATCCACTTTCTTGGTCATTTGTCTGAAGACGAGTTATTGGCCTATTTCAACCTTGCAGATATTTTTGCGTTCCCTTCGATTACTAAAAATGAGGCTTTTGGAGTGGTGTTGGCGGAGGCCATGTATTGCAAGACGCCACCTGTAACGTTCACTATTGATGGCTCTGGGGTTAATTGGGTTAGTTTGCACAATCAGACAGGGCTTGAAGTTGAAAATATGAATGTAAAAAAGTTTGCTGAAGCATTGGATGAGTTGCTGGCCAATGATGAACTTCGTAGATCACTTGCCAATAACGCAAAGTTGCGCATAGAAACCTACTTTACATCAAAAGCAATTAGGAAAACCCTAGAAGAAATTTACACTTCGTTACTAGCATTATAAAGAAAATTATTAGTATGATAGCGTTAATTGGCGCCTCTGGATTTGTTGGAACGAGGTTGACTACTCTCTTGAAGGAAGATTACTCCATTAAGATTATTGATAAGAATCAGAGCCATTTTTTTCCTGAATTAACTGTTTTGGCTGATGTAAGAAATCAGCCAGTTATGAGAGAAGTGCTCTCTGGTCAGCAAATGGTCGTTTTATTGGCAGCGGAACATAGGGATGATGTGACGCCGGTGTCGTTGTATTATGATGTCAATGTGCAGGGTGTCAAGAATGTCTTGCAGGCAATGGATGATAATGGTGTTACTTCCATATTGTTTGTAAGTTCTGTCGCTGTATACGGCATGAATAAGCAGAATCCCGATGAGTCTTTTCCTGCCGACCCGTTCAATCATTATGGTAAGAGTAAATGGCAGGCAGAAGAGGTACTGAGGGCGTGGTTTCAGCAAGATCCTACTAAACGGTCGTTGACCATCGTTCGACCAACGGTCATTTTTGGTGAAAGGAATCGAGGTAATGTGTTCAATTTATTGTCTCAAATTGCCTCAGGACGTTTTTTGATGGTTGGCAACGGCCATAACGTGAAGTCTATGGCTTATGTGGGTAACGTGGCCGCTTTTCTAAAGCATTGTCTTGATACGGCGACGCCGGGTTACCGGCTGTTTAATTATGTAGATAAACCCGACTTGTCAACAAATGAACTGGTTAATCAGGTGGAGATTAGCTTGGGAAAACGTCTTTCGCCGATACGACTACCTTTCTTTCTGGGGATGTTAGGTGGGTATTTTTTTGATGCCCTTTCTTTTGTTACAGGAAAGAAATTGGCCATTAGCTCAATTCGAGTCAAGAAATTCTGCTCTGTGACGCAGTTTGATGCAACGGCCGCACATCAATCCGGGTTTACAGCACCATACGCCTTGTCAGAGGGGCTGCATCGCACCTTGTATTACGAGTTCTTGGACCCGCAAAAAGATGCAATAGAATTTATTTCGGAATAAAGGGCTTATCGTGCATTAGTCCTTGATACAACGCACAGATAAGCCATTATGCTCGTCGTATGAAACTGCTCCAGCACCCTTAGAGTTGTAAAATAAGGAGGTAACCCATGGGTCTTTTGTATCAGCCCAAATTGACGCGTTCCAATAGGTGCCCTCTTGACCTATTCCGGAAAAGATTGATAATCGTGTGCCAGCACCCAATCCTGAAAAACCATAGTCATTAGTGGCTCCCGTATTGGGGCTGTTCCAATGCGCTGTTCCTGTTTCTTTCAGCTTGCCACCGGCGACAGTTCCCCCTCCAAGGAACTGGACCAGCGTGTTCCATTCTTCATGCGTAGGAACATGCCAGCCTTCAGGAGCAATGTTTAGGGTGTCAATAATAGCGTACCAATTGTACAATCGCCCATATGTGTTTGAATGAGTGGGGTCGTTATCGTAATCACAATAGGCTCCCTTAGTTGTTAACATCCATGCTGTGTTGTCAGTTACATTAGGGATGGGAGAGCCATCCCTGTATTTGGTGGTTTTAAGGTTTTCAACCATCCATACCTGAGTACCGATGGCGACAGCGTGGTAGAGGTTGCCATCGATGTCAACCACAGAGTCAACATAGGTAATTGGGTTAACGATAGTCGTGCTATCATCATGCGTTGTCGTGTCAATGAAGACAATGCTGTCGACTTCGGCAACCATTAGCTGACTTACTTTTCCGCCCTTCTGATAAATCTGCATGATATTCTGGGCACTCAAGGCGGTGATCAGAATTAAAAAAGTGGCAAGGGCAAGAATTCTCTTTTTCATGTTTTTAGCCTCCTTCGTTAGTTGGTGTAAACCGTTTTCGCATCCTGTTATTTATCAATGAGAAGTGATTCTCCAGTTGTGGGGAACTTATAGCTGATAAGATTTAAAGCAGAATAGCTTGATGGTTTTAGCTTAATCCACCCAATTTTTGTATCAACACCCTCCTTTTTTTTGAACCCGACATATCTGATTTCGTCCTTGATCCAAGCTTGACAATACTTATAGATAGTATTGTGATAATCATATAGGTAATACGTAAAATTGATTGAATTCGAGGTGCTTTGATCTGTAGCGGATATCGTGCTATTGAGCTGATGGATTTTTGGAATGGCAATGATCCTTGTTGTGGTGACAGGACTCCCCATTATTTTAAGGTCATCGGTATATTCCATCGCGGAGTCGATAAACACTTCATACCCATTTCTGGGGTCTATGTATGCATAGATTTCCGTCGTATTCCCGTAACGACCATAAAATGCAATCCAGAAATCTTTAATGCCATCTGCATCGACATCCAGATAGGTTCCATCTCTATAATATTCATTTGGATTCATAACCCACGCTGAGTCTTTAAGGCTTACTTCATCGGATACCGCGATGGTGCTCTCATAAACATGGGTTGTTCCTTCAGCTGTTAGTGATAATGAAACAGTATAAAGACCACTGGCTGAATAGGTGTGATTGGGGGACTTCTCTGTTGATGTGGTGCCATCCCCGAAGGCCCAAATAGAGGTGGATGGAGTAGGGGCGTTATTTGAGAAACTGGCTTTTAATCCGATGAGTTTCGTTTTGAAATAGGCTGGTGTCTTATCGTCCAATGTTCGGAAGGTCTGTTGGTCGCCGTAATACACAGTCGTGTCATTAAATATGAAGGCGCGTACATAGTAGGTCGTGTTTTGTTCCAGTTCACTAATCAGGCATGAAAAAGTGCTATCTCCACTGTTCGTAGCCCAAACAACATAATCAGTCGTTGTAGGGTTTGGTGCTGTATTCCAACAGACACCTTTATTTGTTGCAATTGACCATATACTGTCATTTAGAACTTCGCCTCCCGTCATGGCTGAATGTGCCGAAACCGAAGAGGGTAAGGTGGTTGTCAAAGGGTAGGGATTGGTTGTGATTTTTGTTTCAGGTCCGTAAGCTGTTCCGGCGTAATTTATTGCATAAGCCCTTACGTAATAGGTTGTTGATGAGGTTAATGAATCAAGGGTTGAGGTGAATCTGGTTGAATCCTCTTCTTCTCCAATCATGCTGAAGTCTGAAAGCGTGGGCCCGCGCCGTGTGCTCCAGCAGAAACCACACTCCGTGATTGGGCTTCCGTTGTTTGAAATAACTACGCCTTCAACAATGGCTGCTGTTTCAGTAATTGCGAGTAGTCTATTAGGACCTACAGTTGGTGGAAGGAGCACCTCGTAAGTACAGCCAATCAGCAAGCAGAGAATGCCAAGAAAAGCTAGAATAGGGCCAATCGTGGTTTTCATGTGTTCGGCAAAAGTATGTGAATAAAGAACCCAAGACCTTAAAGCTAATATGGGGGTTTTTACCTACCAAATGTACTTTATTTTCTTGAATGCTATTCAAAACATTGCTAAAAAAACACTGAAAACTAAGAAAAATGATTTTTGTTGAAGATTATATCGCCTTATTTGGATACTTTCCCCACCTCATTCTTAATGGCTTCCACGCCGGGGAAGCCCAGGCTTTCGTAGGTTTTGACGCCTTGTTTGTCGATGACCAGGTAGAAGGGGATGCCCTTGATGCCGAATTGTTGGCGCAGGTGCTGCATTTCATCGCTGGTGAGGCGGTAGTGCTCACCGTGGATGTCGGGGATCATGTTGTGCCAGGTATCGAGGGGGGAGCTTTCGTCGGCCAGGTAGAGGAAGACCACGCCTTGGGCGGCCAGGTCGGGTTTGGCCGGGTCCAGCGATTTCATGGCTGAACGGCAGGGACCGCACCAGGTGTTCCAGAAGTCGACCAGGATGGCTTTGCCGGCATAGGGTTTGATCAGGGCGGCGAAGAGGCTGTCAACGGGGACCTCCGGGGCTGTGCGGATGTAGTATCCACCCTGGCTGCGCTTGGCTTCGAGTTCGACCTTCAGGGCGTCGTTCAGGTCGGTCAGGTAGGCTTTGTAGAAAGGATTACCCAGATCGGCGAGCAAGTCCAGTGCGGCGTCACTCAGCGGGGTTTTGGTTTCCAGGTTTTTTGATGCGTTTTGGGTGGTTATCAGGTCGAAGACCAGGCCCTGGTTGGTGCCAATGATGCTGGCCAGGTAATCCAGGGGTTCCTGGGTTGTGGCTTTGGCCTGCAAGGCATTCATAATGGGCTGGTAAGTACGGGTGAAGGCTTTGACGCCGGCTTGGAACGCTGAGTCCTTGCGTGAGGGCTCCAGCAGGGGAGCAAAGCTGATCATGGTTTCCTGGGGCAGTTTGAGGTCTCTGATGGCAGGGCTGTTGATGCATTCAATCAACGCGGTCAATAAAGCCTCGGCCTTGGTGTTTTTGTCGTTCAGCTGCGTCTTGAAGAGTGCGACGGCAGCTTGGGCTTCTTCAGACAGCTTGCCCGTTTTTTCCAGGGAAGTCGTGTAATCGGTCAGTCCTTTGCGGAAGGCTTTCAGCCGTTTGGGTGACCAGTTGTCAAAATGTTCGGCAATCAGGTAGTCGGCGTACTCGATTTCCTGTGCAGTTAATGGTTGTGTGGCCTTGATGTGAGCCAGGTAGGCTGGCTTGGGGTTGCCCAGATTGATGCGTGAGCGTTTGGGCATCAGGTATTTGCACGAATTGATGTTGTTGCCGTACAGGGCAATGTACAACGAGAAGGGATCGTTAATGGGTGATGATGCGAGGAAGTTGTAATAGGCCTTGTCGGGTTGGGGAATGACTACTTGCTGGTTGTCTTGACCTGATTGGTCTTTTTGGGCTTCTGTGGCATTCTTTAGGTCGTTGGTGGCAAAGAAGAGATCGTGCAAGCGTTCATGTTGAAGTTCCAGTTGTTTCAGTCGCTTGGCATTAGGAGTGGGGTTGAGCGTTTCTACAGCGACCATTGCCGTATCGTACTGCTTGTCGATGTACTTTTTGTAATCATCCAAGGACATGCCGGCGATGGATGACAAGTAGGCATCGTAGGCATCGTAGTTGATGATACGGATGCTGCTCAACGCATCAATCTGGTTGTTGAGAGCCGCATTGGCCCCATCGAACAGGACCCATTTGGCTCCGTTGGTTTTGGCGGATAAATCCAGGTAAATGGTCGAGGTGTTGCCCGGTGACAAATAAATGTAGTGGTTATAATCGTCTGTTCTGAATAAGACCTGGCCATTGCAGACCATGGGGATGTCAAGTTTAAAACGTCCTTGTTGATCTGAGGTTATCTGGTAGGATTCCTGAATGTTGGTAACAGGGTTGTCGTAGAAGCATTGAACGGTCAACTTGTTGGTTTGCTCCTGGCCTTCTGGCAATCCCACCACGATACCTTCAATGGTGGCTATACCGGCTTTGAATACCGGTGTTTCCAGTGGGGCTTCGTCCACAGGATGTTGGGCGGCTGCCAGTACGGAGGCTGGAACCTGTGCGTGAGCGGATAGCGGGGTAAAGGCGGCTAAAGCGGTGCCAAAAGCGATGGTTAACAAACGGACGAGGCGGGATGAACGGTTCATGCTGGGTTGTTTTTTTGGTTGCCTCAAAGAAACAAAAAAATCACCGCATATCCATGCGATAGGAGGACAATAACGTGTAGCGTTTTGTCATCCGGAAAGTCTATAGTTATAGACAAACACACACCGCCATGAAACATATCCGTTTTTTCTTTTTGCTGTCGTTCAGTGTATTGCTGGCCTGTTCCTTACTCAATCCTTCCTCCGATGAGGCGTTGCCCTCTACTTACAAGGGCCCTATCCAATTAACGCCGGCCCAACAAGCGCGTGTCTCACAGGAAAACGCCTTTGCGCTGCA
>DOBD01000234.1:0-8659 GCA_003506275.1 Bacteroidales bacterium
AACCCACCACAGCAACATCACAGCTACATCACGGCAACCCATCACGGCAACCCATCACGGCAAAACCACTTCAACCCATCAGGAGCCATCCTTCCTCAACTAGCCCCTCAAACAATAACCACCCGTTTTTTACGTTATTGGGACATGCGTATTTCCCGCTTGCTATTGATGGTGATGGTGCTGGCAAGCTGTCTGCTGACAGCCTGCAAAACCACCATGGCCGTACGCAAGGGCGATAAATTTTTCAGTCACGGCGAATACCACGCCGCTGCGGTGCAATACGGCAAGGCGTACAGAAGACTGAGCAGCGATGAAAAAGACCTCAGGGCCCACGTCGCCTTTTATCGGGGCGAAAGCTACCGCTTGCTCAATGTGCCCGTCAAAGCCGAAAATGAATACCGCAAAGCCATCCGATACGCCTTCCAGAGCGATAGCAGTTACCTGCGCATGGCCCAGACCTTGCAGAAAAATGGCAAATACACCGAAGCCGCCGAATACTACCACAGCTATTTGAATAAATACCCCGAGGATGAAATAGCGCTCAACGGACTGTACGCCTGCAACCAAATCGCCCATTGGTCAAGCCTGCCACCCTTGTACGCCGTAAAAAAAGCCACCGACCTCAATACCCGCAAAGGCAATTTTTCCCCCCTGTTGATGCCGACCGAATGCACCACACTGCTGTTCACTTCTTCGGCCAAAGCCAAAAAAGACAAGAAACCCAGCAAGATTACCGGCCTGCCCGACAACGATTTCTGGATGACCAGTCGGGATATCAACGGCAAATGGGAAAAACCCGCCTACATGGAGGCACCCATCAATTCGGAGTTCGACGAAGGAGCCGGCTGCTTCACCAGCGACGGCAAGACCCTGTATTTCACCAGGGCCATCACCAAATCCGATTCCATCGAATCAGCCTCCAAAGTGGAAATTTTCAAGTCAGTCCGATCAGGGACCACCTGGAGCGAACCCGAAAAAATAGCGATCCATCGCGATTCCACCGTCCTTTTCGCTCATCCAGCCGTCTCGCCAGATGGCCGCTACCTCTATTACGTGTCCGACCTGAAAGGCGGATATGGCGGCAAGGATATCTGGCGGTCGGAAATGAGCGGCAACACCTTTGGGCCACCCGAGAACCTGGGTCCACACATCAACACCCGCGGCGACGAAGTCTTTCCTGTGTTCCGCAATGATTCCTGCCTCTACTTTTCCTCCGATGGACATCCCGGCTTCGGTGGCCTGGATCTTTTCGTGGCTGTTTACCAGGGCGACAGTCTGCTAAGGGTAGACAACCTGCGACAACCCATCAATTCCAACGCTGACGATTTCGGCCTGACGTTCTTCGGCAAGGAAGACAAAGGGTATTTTTCAACCAACCGTAAGGAAGCCAGGGGCTGGGATCAGTTATGGAGCTTTGAAACCGCCAAATCGAACATCGTGGTTCAAGGCACCGTGTACGACCGCTACGGCGACGCCATACCTTCAGCCACCATCCGCATCGTCAACGACAAAGGCACCAACACCAAACTCCGCACCGATAGAGACGGCACCTACACCTTCGAACTGGAAAGAGGCGCCGAATACGTCATGTTGGGTACAGCCCGCTCCTACCTGAACTATTCCAACCGCTTCTACAGCATCAACCGGGACAAGGACACCACCTATCTGGTGGATTTCACCCTGACCCCCCTGTATCGGCCGGTGCGCATTGACAACATCTTCTTCGAGTTCGACAAGGCCACCCTCTTGCCCACCTCCATGCCTGCGTTGACCGAACTGCACAAACTCTTGCTCGACAATCCGCACATCGTGGTGGAAATCAGCGCCCATACNNGCCGTGGTGGACTATCTGGTCGGCCAGGGTATCGAAACGGGACGGCTGGTAGCCAAGGGGTACGGCAAGAGCCAACCTGTGAAAGTAGACGAGCGGATGGCAGACACGTACCGTTTCCTCCAGGAAGGCACCTATTTGGACGAAGGGTACGTCAACACCCTCACCCCTGAACAGCAGGAAATTGCCGACCAGATCAACCGTCGCAGCGAATTCAAGGTTCTTAAAACCACCTACAAATTGTTTTAAGAGTCGTACTTTTTTCGTAGGTTTGTTGGCAAAATACAATGAAACAATACCTCGATTTATTGCAGCGGGTCCTCGATGAAGGGACATACAAGGAAGACCGCACCGGCACGGGCACACGCAGTGTGTTCGGGCATCAGATGCGGTTCAACCTGGAGGAAGGCTTCCCCTGCCTGACCACCAAAAAACTCCACCTCAAGTCCATCATCCACGAATTACTCTGGTTCCTCAAGGGAGACACCAACGTGGCCTACCTGCAAGCCAACGGAGTACGCATCTGGAACGAATGGGCCGACAAGGAAACCGGTGACCTGGGGCACATTTACGGCTACCAATGGCGGTCCTGGCCCGATTACAACGGAGGGCACGTCGACCAGATCAAGGAGGCCGTGGAAACCATCCAGCACAACCCCGATTCCCGCCGCATCATCGTGAGCGCCTGGAACGTGGCCGACCTGCCCAACATGAACCTGCCCCCTTGCCATGCCTTCTTCCAGTTTTACGTGGCCGACGGCAAGCTCAGCCTACAACTTTACCAACGCAGTGCCGATATCTTCCTGGGGGTACCCTTCAACATCGCCTCCTATGCCCTCCTGTTGATGATGATGGCGCAGGTCACAGGCTTGAAAGCCGGTGATTTCGTTCACACATTGGGCGATGCCCACATCTACACCAACCATATGGATCAAGTGCGTGAGCAACTCAGCCGGACCCCCAGGCACTTACCAATCATGCGCATCAATCCGGACGTGACGTCGATTTTCGATTTCACGTTCAATGATTTCACCCTGGAACAGTACGATCCCCACCCTCACATCAAGGGAGCGGTCGCTGTCTAATCCCTTACGAACACTCATGGAAACAGCCATCATCGTCGCCATCGCCAACAACAATGCCATCGGCAAAGACAACGGTCTTTTATGCCACCTGCCTGATGACCTGAAGCACTTCAAGGCCATCACCCTGGGACATACCGTGGTCATGGGGCGGAATACCTTCTTTTCCCTGCCCAACGGTGCCTTACCCAAGCGACGCAACATCGTGCTGACCTTTGACGACGAGACCTTTGAAGGCTGTGAGACCGCCCGTTCGGTGGAAGAAGCCCTCGCTCTGTGTCAGGACGATGAAAAGGTCTTTTTCATCGGAGGTGCCTCGGTGTACCACCAAACGTATCCCTTGGTGGATAAACTCTACCTGACCTTTGTTCACCACTCCTTTGAAGCCGATACCTTTTTCCCGGCTATTGACTTTCATTTATGGGAAAAAACGTTCTCCGAACACCATCCCGCCAATGAAGCCTGTCCGTTCAGTTACACCTACGAAAATTTTACCCGCATCAAAGTGCCCGATAGCTTATGAAAAAAATCCTTTTAAGCCTTTTGGCCTGCATTTTCGGTCTGATCGCCCTGGCGCAAACAGGGCCTTCCATCCAGTTTGAGACCAAATTGCACGATTTCGGTAACATCAGTGAGGATGATAAAACGGCCACCTGTGTATTCACCTTCAAGAACATGGGCGACGGACCGTTGATCATCCATAGGGCTATCCCCTCGTGCGGCTGCACAGATCCTGAATATTCACAGGAGCCCATCGTCCCCGGTGGCACTGGCACAGTCAAGGTCACCTACAACACGGTTGGCAGACCCGATGCTTTCCACAAAACCATCACCCTGTATACCAACGACCCCAAAACCCCCAACATTATCCTGTCCATCAAGGGGAACGTGATACCGGGCACAGATAACCTGGAACTGTCATACCCCAGAATCATGGACGGCCTGAGACTGGACAAGACCCAGGTATCCATCCTGGACGCCCGCACCGGCAGCATCAAGACAGAAACCATCCGTTTTATCAACACGACTGCCAGGCCCATGCGCCTCAGCTTCAGAAACGTACCACCCCACATCAGGGTGGTGGCCTCCAACACCCAGCTGCAACCAAGGGAAAGCGGCCAGATCACCCTGTCCTACCTCGCCAGCGAAGCCAAGGATTACGGTCGTAAGGAGGACAATTTTCAGGTGGTGATTAACAACGATACCAAAGCCAGCGCAAACAACCTGATTCATGTGAGCGCCTACATTACGGAAGATTTCTCCCGCCTCACTCCAGAACAAAGAGCCAATGCTCCTGTTGCCGTTTATTCCGAAAACAGGATCAACTTTGGTAAGATGACCCAAAACGCCAAACAGACCAAATTCATTACCCTGGAAAACAAAGGCAAACAACCGTTGTTCATCCGGAAAGTAATGCCCGAATACGATGGCCTCAGCGTGACCCCGGAAAAGATGGTCGTTCCCCCAGGCAAGAGCGTCAAACTCAAGGTGACCTTTGATGCTGGCCGTTTCAACGGCAACGTGGTGCAGCGCGTCACCGTTTTTACCAACGATCCGAAAAACAGCTTGAGTCGATTGTTTGTGACAGCAACTGTACAACCGTGATGCATCACCCCGAAGACGATCCCAACTACAAAGGCCTGTCGGTACAGAAAGGCATCGAACAACCGCCCATTGTAAACCCTTACCGCAAAGGCAAGGTAAAGAAGCGTGCCTACACGGTGGATGAATTTGTGGAAGGCATCCTCAAGGGAGACCGCGTACTGTTGAGCCAGGCAGTAACCTTGGTGGAAAGCGCCAGAGCCGACCACCAGGATATGGCTCAGGCCATCATCGAAAAATGCCTGCCCCATACGGGACACTCCATACGGGTAGGCATCACCGGCGTACCGGGAGCCGGGAAAAGTTCCTCCATCGAAGCCTTCGGGATGCATTTGATCGGTACGGGCAAAAAACTGGCCGTCCTGGCCATCGACCCCAGCAGTGAACGCTCCAAGGGTAGTATCCTGGGCGACAAAACACGCATGGAACAACTAGCGGTACACCCCAACGCCTTCATTCGCCCTTCCCCTTCGGCCGGTTCCCTGGGCGGCGTGGCCCGCAAGACCAGGGAAACCATTGTGCTCTGCGAAGCCGCTGGTTTTGACACCATTTTTGTGGAAACGGTAGGCGTTGGCCAATCGGAAACAGCCGTTCACTCCATGGTCGATTTCTTCCTGCTCATCCAGATTACCGGTGGGGGTGATGAACTGCAAGGCATCAAACGGGGCATCATGGAAATGGCCGACGGCATCGTCATCAACAAGGCCGATGGCGACAACATCCCCAAAGCCCAGGTCACCCAAACCCAGTACCGCAACGCCCTGCACCTCTTCCCCTTGAGCGAATCAGGCTGGAAGCCCCCCGTGCTCACCTATTCGGCCAAAACAGGCAATGGGGTGGCCGCCGTAATGGATATGGTGTATGAGTACATGGCGTTCACCAAGCAAAACAACTACTTCAACCACAAGCGCGCCCTGCAAGCCAGGTACTGGATGTATGAAAGCATCAACGAGCAGTTGCGCAACCATTTCTACCACAACAAACACATCCAGGCAATGTTGGAAAAAAAAGAGGCCCAGGTGCTCAACGACGAAATCAGTTCGTTCGCGGCAGCCCAGGCCTTGCTGGATGATTACTTCAATCGTTAAATCGACAGGATCTTCAACACCTTGAGCAATTCAGGGTCGATGGGTTTGTCTTTCTTGATGGCTTTACTGAAAGGAATGGCCACCACCTGGTCATCGTCGATACCCAACAGAATGTTGCGTTGTCCGTCCATTAACGCTTCGATAGCGGCTTCACCCAAGCGGCTGGCCAGGATGCGGTCGTAGGCTGTGGGGGAACCACCCCTTTGTACATGGCCCAGGATGACCACTCGTACATCGGATTCAGGATATTCCCTTTTCACGCGGTCGGCATAATGCATGGCGCCACCCGTTTTCTCACTTTCGGCCACCAGCACGATGCTGCTGTTTTTGGATTTACGGAAACCCTTCTTGATGACTTCCTCCAGTTGGTCCACCTCGGTAGCAATTTCCGGTATGATGGCAGCTTCAGCTCCCGAGGCGATGGCTCCGTTCAAAGCCAGGAAACCGGCGTCCCTGCCCATGACTTCGATGAAGAAGAGGCGTTCGTGCGAGGAAGCGGTATCGCGGATCTTATCCACAGCGTCCAGGATGGTATTTAAGGCCGTATCATAACCGATGGTCGAGTCTGTGCCGTAGATGTCGTTGTCGATGGTTCCTGGCAAGCCCACAATGGGGTAGTCAAATTCGGACGCGAAAATGCGGGCGCCTGTCAACGTACCATCACCACCAATCACCACCAGGGCATCAATCTCCTCCTTAACCAGGGTATCGTAGGCTAACTGACGGCCTTCAACCGTCTTAAATTCCTCGCAACGAGCCGTCTTGAGGATGGTGCCTCCTTGTTGGATGATATTGCTGACGTTTTGGGTTTTGAACTCGACAATCTCACCGGTGATCAATCCTTTGTAGCCACGGTATATTGCCTTGACACGCAAGTCGTTGTAGATGGCCGCGCGTGTGACGGCCCTGATGGCTGCGTTCATGCCGGGAGCGTCGCCCNNGCCAATGGTTTTAATAACACCCATATCAATCTTTAGTTTAAGAAAACCTGTGCAAAGGTACGGATTACTGCGCAGACAACAGGCTCTCCGCCTGATTTTTTACAGCCTGCATCAGCCAAAGGGGCGTTGAGGTGGCACCGCAGATGCCAATGGTCGCTGCGTTGGCCAACATCGAGGGTTGAACCTCGTCGATGGCGGTCACAAAATAGGTCCGTTCATTGACCTGATGGCAGGCATCAAATAGGGCCTTGCCGTTGGAACTTTTTGCCCCGCTCACAAAAAGCACGACATCGTATAGGGCGGCGAAACGACGCAGGTGTGGCAGGCGGTTGGCCACTTGCCGGCAGATGGTGTCATGGTGCTCAAAGGCAACACCGGGCTGAATGGTCGCTTTGATGTGGTCAACCAAGGCTCTAAACTCATCGAGCGACTTGGTGGTTTGGGAATACAATACAATGGGCCGGCTGTAGTCCAGTTTGGCGGCATCTTCCAGGTGCTCGAGTACGATGGCTGTGTTGTCGGTCTGACCGTTCAATCCGATGACCTCAGCGTGACCGGCTTTGCCGAAAATGACCAGTTGAGTGCCGTCGTCCTTATGCGCCTCGTACTCCTTGCGCACTCGACGTTGCAGGCCGCTGACCACGGGACAGGTGGCATCGATAAGTCGGATGTTGTTTGCTTTGGCCAGTGCGTAGGTGGAGGGTGGCTCTCCATGAGCCCTGAACAGCACGTCCACGTTAGACAGCCCCGCCAGGGCTTCTCGGCCTATGGTTTTCATTCCCAATCCTTCCAACCGCTCTATCTCGCTGCCGTTGTGCACGATATCACCCAGGCTGTATAGGTTGTCGTGCGACGACAGGAATTCTTCGGCTTTATCGATGGCTTTGACCACCCCGGTACAAAAGCCAGAGCGTTCGTCGATATCAATGCGTACCATGGAGCACTCTGTTTACTTGGTTAAGCAGCCAGGCGTCTTGTTGTTCGATGTTAAACAGGCCGTTGTCCATGAGAATGGCATCTTCGGCCTGGCGCAAGGGGCTGACCGCCCTGTTTTGGTCGAGTTCATCGCGGCTGCGGATGTTTTCGAGGATGGCTTCAAAGGAGGCGGGCTGCCCTTTGGCCAGCAATTCGTCGTAGCGACGTTGCGCCCTGATGGTCGCATCGGCCACGACAAAGATCTTAAGGTCGGCGTTGGGAAACACCACAGTACCAATGTCACGACCGTCCATAACCACACCGCCCAGTTTACCAGCCTCCCGTTGCAGCTTGACCAGGGCCTCCCGCACAAAAGGCAGGGCACTGACAGGGCTCACCGCATTGGAGACATCCATGGTCCGGATGGCCTCTTCCACGTTTTCACCGTTCAGGCAGGTGATGGATTGTCCCTTCGCGCTTTGTTTGAATTCAATGCGCAGGGCAGGCAAAGCCGCTTTTAGCCCAGCCTCATCCACCTTTCCGTCGTTGATGAGCCCTTCCCTGAGGGCAAAGAGGCTGACAGCCCTGTACATGGCCCCACTGTCGATGTAGGTGTAGCCTAGTTTGGCCGCCAGGGTCTTAGCCATGGTGCTTTTACCGCAGGAAGAAAAACCGTCGATGGCGATGGTGAGTCGTTTCATATCAGAGACCGAATACGGAAGCGTTGAACGATAGGGTCATTTGCAGGGAGTTGCCGCCTGCGTGGTAACGGGCATAGGAGGCGGCTGCCGTCATCTGTTTGATGCGCAGCAACATGCCGGCTGAAAAGCCACCGAAAAAGGTGCGTTGGGCGATGCCCAGCTCCCGCACACGGCGGTAATTATAGCCCAACGACAGCATAAAATTGTCGGAGGGCAGGAAATCAACCCCGCCGATGACACGGGTGAAAATCTGTTCGGACCAGGTGAGGTTGTCCAGGTTGTCTTCGACCAGGTAGGTCATGCTACGCTGGTTGAGGTGCTGGGCGGTCACGTTGAACCGCAAGGGCGCGTGTTCCAGTTTTCTGGACAAACCCAGTCGAATGTCCCAGGGCATGGCCTCGTAGGTGTCGTCGTATCGGACAATCTGGGAGCCCAGGTGCATGAGGGTCATGCCAAACGAGGTCAGTTGATCGGGGGAACGGTAGTATACACCCAGATC
>DOBD01000234.1:8676-13345 GCA_003506275.1 Bacteroidales bacterium
GCTTGCCAATAGGGTGACAGTGTCCAGGCATAGGTGCCGGTCAGCGCCAGGTCCTGGGCCGATGTCTCGCCCAGCAGTTCATTGGAGGGTGACGTCCAGGGCATGGTGCCGTAATCCACGTAGCGGATGCCGGCCATCCACCGGCTGTTGGCGTTGATTTCCCTGGCGTAGGCTGCCGATCCGGCGTTGATGTCGGCTATGTAGTTGAGGTAACCTACCGCAAACTGGTTGTGCAAGTCGGCCCCCAAGAGTGCAGGGTTGTGAAACACCAGATTGAGGTCGCTTACCGGCGAGGCCACCGACTGTCCACCCTGTGAGGCTGCCACCGTCGACATGGGCAGTTCCAGAAATTGATACACACTTTCCCCGGTTTGTGCCCTCAGGAATGTGGGCACCATCAAGGCGATAAACAAAACGACTGGAACAAATCGGCGCATAGGCTGTCGTGCGTTAAGGCCTCAAATATACGGCTTTTTAGTGACAATCACGGAATCTGAACAAGTGTTCAAGTTCCTCCATCTTTTGAATTATCTGTTCAAAAGTTGGTGATGCACCATAAATCATAACAGGGCGCATATCATTATAGTCTTTTTTCCATGTTTCTATCAAAGACGCTGGTGGAACCAGACAAATCCGTTTGCGGATGTCCGGTGAATAATCGACACCATTCACATGTGTAAGCAACGTGCGATGGAGGTGTATCGTTGACCAAAGCTCATCATTGCTTAAGGCATTCAATGCAATAGGTGTTCCCATCATCATGGCCAAATCATATAGATGACGAGACTTTCGATACGTATCCTTCGTACTTTCATAGACACCCATAGATCCTTTTCAATGGCCTGAACAGGCAATCCAGTTTGGTTGGCTACTTGGCTAATAACGGATCGTTGCTGTTCCGCTTCCAGTTTGAAATAATCATTCATACGCATTAATAATGATGGATCTTATCCATGCCGGCATTAAAGCTAGATCTGCCATAACCTTTTCTTTGGATTCCTTGCTTAACTGTTTCCGGATTACCTTGAGTTGATCATCCGTAATGCCTTCTTTGGTCAATTCTTTTAATGCAAATGTTACAAGCATGGCCAATTCATTTGAAAAGGCTAAATTGCCAGGTCTAGTCGATTTAAATTGAATCGTCCTACCTTTACCCAAATTGATTTTTCGTGGAGTTCCATCTGTCAGGTATACCACATTCATAGGTACTTGCGTGGATAATCCTAGTTTATTCAACGCATGCATTCCAGTTGGGACTACTCTAGCTTTATCACGACGAGCAATATTCTCAGCGATTTCTTCCACAGATGGAAATAGTATGCCAAGACCAAGCATGGTATCTATTTTTGGATAATAATAAATGCCACGCGCCAGTCTAATAATCTGCCCATTCGTTGTTAGTCGCTCCATAGCTTTACCCACCGCTTTGTGTTCGCCATAGTTGGAAAAATCGACAGGAAAAACGATAGATCCTCTCCCTTGTTCAGACAAAGCCTTTAGAATCCTTTTCTCTATGCTTACCATATGCCTCAATTTGTCGCAAATATACTATATTTTTGCGACAAATGATACAAGTTTCATTGTTTCTCTTCCCATGTTCGTTTTGTGCATAAGCATTATGCAAATTAAATCATTCGTCCCTCAAACTCTCCACCGAAATCCATCCACTCAGCGGTATTTTATAGGCAAAAGAATACAGCCACATAATGGAAGCCACCGGTGCCCCATTCACCTTGCGAATGCCGATTTCCTTGACACGCTGCCGGGTATCATGGTACACGAACACAAAGAGGCCGATGGCCGTGATCATCAAACCTATCAGGGTGAAGCACAAGCACATCCACCCCAGTTGTTTTTCCTCTCGATACATGGCCTCACGTTCATCGGCCACATACGTATACTTGAAAACGGTAACACTCCGGTTGCTTTTTTCGTAGAGTTCCTTATTGAATGGTAAATTCAACATAACATGTGGTGATAGCGTTGCCATCCAATATTTTCAGCCATTTTTCTTCCGTATTTCAGAATTTCCGCGTATCTTTGTTAAAACGTTGAATGCATGAGGATAGTCTCTCACAAGCAACTAAGGCAGTTTTATGAAACGAAAGGCCACGAACAAGCGCGTGTTGCCTTGGAACGCTGGTATGAGATAGCAGAAAGAGCCAATTGGAAAAACCTACAGGAAATCAAAATTGATTTTCCATCGACTGACTATGTTGGCAATCAGCACTATGTGTTTAACATTAAGGGGAATAACTACAGGCTAGTCGTTGTTGTCAAATTTACCATTGGCTACCTCTACATTCGATTTGTAGGTACACACAAGGAATACGATGCGATTGATTGTTCCACTATCTAAGAATCAAAAAGATGAGCAATAGTAGCAAAGAACAATATGAATACGCCTTGACAAGGATAGAGGAATTACTACCACTTGTTCAGGAAGACACTCCGGCAAACGACAAGCATGCGGTGGAACTCTCTGTTGTGTCTGATGTGGTCATCGACTACGAGAAGGCACATTACCCCATCGCCAAACCCACCGTCGCTGAATTGATTGCCCTTTCACTGGAGGAAAAAGCACTGACTCAAAAAGAATTAGCAGCAAACATCGGTGTAAGCCCCTCTCGTATCAACGATTACATAGCAGGCCGGGCTGAGCCAACGCTGCGCATCGCCCGCTTATTGTGTAAAGCGTTGGACATCTCGCCTACAGCCATGTTAGGGCTCTGATGCGTATTTGCTTTTTACACCTTGTTTGCCTATTTTTGAAGGTAAAATAAGCACACGATGCAACAACAGACTCCCCAGGATTTGCTGGCCATGGTGAACAAGGCGCTGGAATCCATCCAGTTTGAAAAACAACCGAGCCGGCTGTATGACCCCATTCGATACACCCTGGATATGGGCGGCAAACGCATCCGGCCGGTGATGTGTTTGATGGCCTGTGAATTGTTTGGTCAGCAAGCCGATAAAGCCCTGCCGGCCGCGTTGGCGTTGGAGTTGTTCCACAATTTTACCCTACTGCACGATGACATCATGGATAAGGCAGAAAAACGGAGGAACCGGGATTGTGTGCACATCAAATGGAACGACAACGTGGCCATCCTGTCCGGTGATGCCATGCAGATCATGGCACTCGATTTACTCAGGGGCTTGCCGGATAACGTATTCAGAGAGAGCGTGGCCATTTTCAACCGTACCGCCATCGAGGTCTGCGAAGGGCAGCAATACGACATGGATTTTGAAGAACAGGACCATGTCTGTGAAGCCGACTACCTGAACATGATCAGGCTCAAGACGGGGGTCTTGTTGGCCGCCAGCCTGAAGCTGGGTGCCCTGGCCGCTGGTGCCTCTCACGAAGACGCCCAACGATTGTACGACATGGGCCTGCACATCGGCATCGCTTTCCAGCTGCAGGACGACCTGCTGGACGTTTACGGTGATAGTGCCACCTTTGGTAAAAACATCGGCGGAGACATTACGGCCAACAAGAAAACCTACCTGCTGATCATGGCACAGAAACGGGCTGATCAAGCCACCCGTGCCGAATTGGACGGTTGGTTGACCAACACCCAGGTAAAACCCTGTGAAAAAATAGCAGCCGTTACCGCTATTTACAACCGAACCAACGCCAGGGAGGCCTGTCAGAAAGTGATGGAGGAGCACTACCAGCTGGCACTGGAGCACATGGCCGCCGTGTCCGTACCGGCAATTCGCAAGGAACCCTTGTTACACCTGGCCGCCAGCCTTATGAACCGCACGAATTAACACATCGCCATCATGCCCTATAGACGCCTGCCCAATACCGACCAATCCCGCATCAGGGCCATCACGGCTGCGCTGGATCAATACCGCCTGGAGAATGTGCCCGGCCAAGTCATCAACCTCAAAACCAAGAACGAGGCCGAGGCCTTCCTACCCAACTTTGAGAGCACTCATCACGANNGTGTTGAACTTTGGTGTGATTCGCAACGAGATCAAACCCGAAGCCAAAAAGCTCTACGGACTGAGCCCAACCAACCACACCGTACCCGACCTGAGTACGGAAGCAGCCATCCTGACCGTGGGTGAACAAGTGATCAACGGCGAACGCCAACGCATAGGCGCAGGGGGCGCCCCCATTTACAATCCCGCCATCGCCAAAGTAAGTGTGCATTTTGATATTTTCAGAGACACCTGTGTGGCACAGAAAATCATTCAAAAAAGCACCAACCGCTACCTGGAACAATTGGCGGCCATGAGGGCCGAATGCGACGCCATCATCCTGGACATCTGGAATCAAGTGGAAGACTACTTCAGAAACGAACCGGAAGACAGGAGACGGGAACTGTGCGAATCGTACGGCGTACGCTACTACTTACGCAAGGAGGAAAAGGAAGCGGAGCAACAAGCTGCTGAAACGAATGATTGACACCCACGCTCATCTTTATCTGGAGGCTTTTGAAGAAGACAGAGCCACTGTCATCGAACGCAGCCGTTCCACCGGCATTACCGAGGTCTGGCTACCCGGCATCGATGCGGATAGCCTGCCAGCCATGGAAGCCTTGGATAAAGCCAACCCCGGCTATTTCAGACGGTTTGCCGGCCTGCACCCCTGCGATGTCAAACCCGGCTTTTCCGATCAACTCCAACGTATCAAGTTGGCCCTTGATACGGGCTTGTATGC
>DOBD01000180.1:0-1798 GCA_003506275.1 Bacteroidales bacterium
TCATAAGGAAGATGCTGCAAATGCCGACTACAGAGTATTGAAAATCACGCTGTAGTCGGCATTTGCAGCATCTTCCTTATGAAGTAAAACGGTTTTCACGCCGCTGTTGGCAATGATATCAATGTGCTTTTCTTCAATAATGGTTTCGCGTTCCAGAATTACTTCTGTACGTTCCATAGAAACAACCTCACCGGTATCTTCATCAACGAAATCCTCAACCCAGGCCTTAACAACCCTAGCAGCGAGTCTGCGGCCGACTTCTTTTTTGATGGCAGCTTTAGAAACCTTAATTTCTTCGGCGAGATCAAAGAGTTCGAGAATTTGTTTGTCGCTTTCCCAGCCAATGGCACGTAGCAGAGTGGTAACAGGCAGTTTCTTTTTACGGTCGATGTAAGCATACATGACATTATGAATGTCTGTAGCAAACTCCATCCACGAGCCCTTGAAGGGGATGATACGGGCAGAGTAAAGAATCGATCCGTTAGGGTGGCGGCTTGATCCGAAGAAAACACCGGGGCTGCGGTGAAGTTGAGAAACGACAACGCGTTCGGCACCATTGATAACAAAAGTGCCTTTATCGGTCATGTACGGAATCATGCCAAGATAAACGTCCTGAGTGATGGTTTCAAAGTCCTCATGCTCAGGATCTGTACAGTACAACTTCAGCTTTGCTTTCAGAGGTACGCTGTACGTCAGACCGCGCTCAATGCATTCTTCGATGGCATAGCGAGGCGGGTCGATATAATAATCAAGAAATTCCAGAACAAAATTGTTTCTGGTATCAGAAATGGGAAAGTTTTCGGCGAAAACCTTGTATAGCCCTTCATTTTTTCTGTTGTCAGGAGTAGTTTCCAATTGGAAAAAGTCCTGAAAGGACTTGACCTGGATTTCAAGAAAATTTGGATAATCGGGCTGAGAGGTTGACGCGAAAGTGACTCTCTGGTTTTTGGGGTTTGTTGTCAATGCAGTACGGTTTTATGTTGATCGACAATGAATTATATTAAATGGTTAAGACCTCTGACAACTGAAAGAGGTCTTAACCAGGCAAAGCAGGTCAGAAGTTATTTGACTTCAACTTCTGCTCCGGCTTCTTCGAGTGCTTTTTTCAGAGCATCGGCTTCATCTTTACCGACTTTTTCCTTGATGGCCTTTGGAGCAGCGTCAACAAGTTCCTTGGCTTCTTTGAGACCAAGACTGGTAAGTTCTTTCACGAGTTTTACAACTGCGAGTTTTGCCTGTCCTGCGCTCTTGAGAATTACATCAAATTCGCTCTTTTCTTCAGCGGCTGCGTCAGCGGAACCACCGGCAGCAGCAACGACTGTTGCAGCAGCTGGTTCAATTCCGTAATCGTCTTTCAGTATCTGGAGAAGTTCTGTTACTTCTTTCACAGTCAGGTTTACCAACTGTTCAGCAAAAGCTTTTAAATCTGCCATTTTTATTTCCTTTTTTTACGGTTAAACATTTAAATTACGCGGCGTCTTTGTCCACAATGGTTTTCAGAGCGCCAGCCACTTTGATGGCTGAAGATTTGAGGGCAAGAACCACATCGGCAACAAGCTCGTTCTTTGTTTTGATTCCGGCAAGGAATCCGAGCTGATCGTCACCAATAACGGTCATTTCCATCACATAAGCTCCCTTGAGCAACGGTAATTTGGTTTTCTTGCGGAATTCCTGAATCAGCGCTGCAGGTGCTTTTGGCACATCTGACAACATCACAGCGGAAGAGCCTTTCAATACCGGAATAAGTTCTGAGAAATCCCTGCCGGAATTTTCCAAAGCTCTTTTCAGTAAGGTGTTT
>DOBD01000180.1:1836-5143 GCA_003506275.1 Bacteroidales bacterium
ATACACAACATCGTACTGCTTCAGTGTTTCAGTCAGCTCAGCTACAATTTGGTTTTTGTCTTCCTTTGTTTTCATAAGTTGAACTTTCTGTTAGGGGTTAGTTGGAGACACTTTTAACATCAATATGTATCCCCGGACTCATTGTGCTCGATAAAAACACACTCTTCACATAGGTTCCCTTGGTGGTAGTCGGTTTCAGTTTGATGATGGTTGACAATAATTCGCGGGCATTNNTTTAAAATCAATTTTACCGGCTTTCACATCGGCAACAGCTTTGCCGATTTCCATGGTTACCGTGCCTGTTTTTGGGTTGGGCATGAGACCACGTGGTCCCAGAATTTTACCCAGCGCCCCAACTTTGGGCATTACATTGGGAGTGGTAATAACAACATCCACGTCGGTCCAACCACCTTTGATCTTGGCGATATAATCATCAAGACCTACGTGGTCAGCGCCGGCTGCTTTGGCTTCTTCTTCCTTTTCAGGACCGCAGAGAACCAAAACCCGGACAGTTTTTCCCGTACCATGAGGAAGCGTCACAGTGCCGCGAACCATTTGATTCGCTTTGCGGGGATCAACGCCCAGACGGACATCGAGGTCAACCGATGAGTCGAATTTTGTGTAGGTAAGCTCCTTCACAAGCTTCAATGCGTCGGTCAACGTATATTGAGCAGTTTTGTCGAATTTGCTTAAGGCTTCTTTTCTTTTCTTGGAAATTCTCGCCATNNTTTTATTATGCATTAGTTTGGAAAGGGGCAGTGCCGGTAACTTTTATGCCCATGCTGCGGGCTGTTCCAGCTACCATGCGCATGGCTGATTCAACAGTGAAACAGTTGAGGTCAACCATTTTGGCTTCTGCTATTGCCTGTACCTGTTCCCAGGTAATCGAGGCCACTTTGTCGCGGTTTGGTTCGCCTGATCCTTTCTGGATTTTTGCTTTTTCCAGCAACTGTACTGCTACAGGAGGCGTTTTAACGATAAAGTCAAATGACTTATCTTTATATACCGTAATAATAACGGGGAGCAGCTTGCCGGCCTGATCCTGCGTACGTGCGTTAAATTGCTTGCNNTAATCCAGCAACTTCTTTTGCCATGAGATTTTTCTTTTTACTCGTTTATTATTCTTTTTCAACCTGCATAAAACTCAGCTCAAGAGGAGTTTTTCTGCCGAATATTTTTACCATGACTTTGAGCTTTTTACGCTCTTCGTTCACTTCTTCAATAACACCTGAAAAACTGTTGAATGGACCGTCGATAACACGTACCGATTCTCCGACCAGGAATGTCTCATACATTTCTTCTCCTTTATCGGCCAGTTCATCAACTTTTCCCAATATGCGATTTACTTCATTCTGTCTCATCGGGATGGCTTCTCCTTTACTTCCGAGAAAGCCAAGTACTCCAGGGACATTCTTTATAATGTGTTCTATTTCACTGTCAAGAGCAGCTTCAACAAGTATGTAACCCGGAAAGAAATTTCTTTCTTTGGTCACTTTTTTGCCTTTGCGAATCTGGAACACCTTTTCCATAGGTATTAAAACCTGTGCTACAGCATCCTGAAGTCCAAGCCGTGCAATCTCATTATCAATGTATTGCTTGACTTTCTTTTCGCTTCCGCTTACTGCACGGACCACATACCATTTCTTTGATTCTTCGCTGCTCATGGGTGCTTTGTACTAAAAGAGTCCGTAAACCAGTTTTAGAATATTCTCAAAAGAAATGTCCATTACAAGTACTACACCTGCAATGATGAGAGAAGCAATCGAAACCACGATAGCGCTTTCTGTAAGTTCTGGCCATGTGGGCCAGCTGACTTTGTTCAGCATTTCATCGCGAACTTCTCTGAGACTATTTATTATCTTTCGCATCTTTTGATTTTTTCTTCCTTTATTTTGCACGGGTGGTAGGGATCGAACCCACAGCCTACGGTTTTGGAGACCGCCACTCTACCAATTGAGCTACACCCGTGTGTAAAAAGTATCCGCACCTGTTTGTGTGCGAATACTCTTTACCAAAGGTTGTTTTATTAGTCCAGAATTTCAGTTACCTGACCTGCACCAACCGTACGGCCACCTTCGCGAATAGCGAAACGGAGGTTCTGGTTCATTGCAATCTCGGTGATGAGATTAACAGTGATGGAGAGGTTGTCGCCAGGCATAACCATCTCAACACCGTCCGGAAGAACAACTTCGCCGGTAACATCAGTGGTGCGGAAATAGAATTGAGGACGATATTTGTTGTGGAATGGAGTGTGACGTCCACCTTCTTCTTTTTTCAGAATCACAACTTCAGCTTTGAATTGTTTGTGAGGTTTGATGGAACCCGGTTTCGCGATAACCATACCACGACGGATTTCGTTTTTGTCGATACCGCGGAGGAGAAGACCTACGTTGTCGCCGGCTTCACCACGATCCAAAATTTTGCGGAACATTTCAACACCGGTTACAACTGATTTCAGTTTTTCGGCACCGAGTCCGAGAATATCAACTGCTTCACCTGAGTTGATAACACCGGTTTCAATACGACCAGTAGCAACAGTGCCACGACCGGTGATTGAGAACACGTCTTCAACTGGCATGAGGAAGTCTTTTTCTACTGCGCGGGTTGGGATTGGAATGAAGTTGTCAACAGCTTCCATCAGTTCCATAACTTTTTCAACCCATTTAGGTTCTTTATTGAGTCCACCAAGAGCTGATCCGCGGATAATCGGGGTGTTGTCACCGTCGAAACCATAGAAACTCAGAAGGTCGCGAATATCCATTTCAACGAGGTCGAGAAGCTCTTCGTCATCAACAAGGTCAACCTTATTCATGAAAACCACAATTTTAGGAACACCTACCTGGCGTGCCAGAAGGATATGTTCACGGGTCTGCGGCATAGGACCGTCGGTTGCGGCAACAACCAGGATTGCTCCGTCCATCTGAGCAGCACCAGTAACCATGTTCTTAACGTAGTCAGCGTGACCTGGACAGTCAACGTGAGCGTAGTGACGGTTGTCGGTTTGATACTCAACGTGGGCGGTGTTGATGGTGATACCACGTTCTTTTTCTTCAGGAGCGTTGTCGATTGAATCGAATGACCTGAATTCTGCGAATCCCTTATCTGCAAGATTAAGAGTGATAGCGGCGGTTAACGTCGTTTTACCATGGTCAACGTGGCCGATGGTACCGATGTTAATGTGCGGCTTACTGCGATCGAATTTTTCTTTTGCCATGCTGTTTGTCTGTTTATTGTTACTGTTTGTTTTAAATACCGAAAGAGCCTTTGGGGAGAGTTGAACTCCCGACCCCTTCCTTACCAAGGAAGT
>DOBD01000073.1 GCA_003506275.1 Bacteroidales bacterium
GACTTGAAACTGGGAGCCCTGCAAAATGCCTATTCGTCCTTATTGATCAGCCTTGAGGGTTATGACAATTTCATCGATCTGAATTATTACCCCCGCAAGATTGAGCACAGCCAAAAACTGCTGGATGCCAACAAACGAAACTTGAAAAGTATTCAGATACAGCACGGGATTGTCGTAAAGCAGTACGAACTTGAACGCAGCTCGTACCATCGAACGGTTCGACTGCACGAACAAGGCTTTGTCTCCGTCGAGGAAAAAGACAACGCTGAAAGTTCGCTTCTTCAAAATGAAATGGCTGTCCAAAACGCCCAATCCTCACTGGACAATCAACGCATTCAGATCGCCCAACTTGAAGAAAATATCATGGACTATCAGCAACAATACCTGGAAAAAAAGAGTAGTGTTTATTCAGGGCTGAAAACGATCATCCAACAACTTAGCAACGAGATTCGTTCGTGGAAAATGACCTATTTACTAGTTGCATCCATTGATGGGAAGGTCGCCTTTACAGAGATATGGTCCGTCAATCAAAATGTAGTGTCCGGAAATAGTGTTTTCACCATCGTTCCACATGGGCATACACAATTGATCGGAAAGGCCCAGCTTCCCATTGCCAGGTCTGGAAAAGTAAAAGAGGGACAGGAGGTGAACGTCCATTTTACCAATTACCCTGATAATGAATACGGCATGGTGATTGGCAAGGTTATACAGGTATCACTGATTCCAACGAAAGAAGGCTATTACGTAGTAGAGGTGGGTTTCCCAAATGGTTTGGTCACTACTTACGGTAAAACGTTGCCATTATCACAGGAGATGACAGCCAATGCAGATATCATCACGGAAAACATGAGGCTGCTTGAACGATTGGTTCAGCCGTTAAAGAAAATTATTAAAAATAATATGAACTAATGCTGTTGGTTTCCCGATGATTTGTCTTTGAACACCTGACTCTCTCATGCCTTACTTGGGGAAGCACCCATTATTGAGTAAACATGACTACACATACCTTAAATAATGAATTCAATATCTTTAACAATCATAACTGCCTGATATTCACAATTAATTAGCAGGTTTGCACGTTGACATACAAGTGGATAACCAACAATCAGTGTACAAAAATCATGAGCAACAACATCAGCCTTGGCAGACTAGATCTGCCTATCTTCATAAGTTTGACGTTTCTCGCCATTCTGTCTTCCTGCACGCAGAAACCGGAGAAGCCCAATGCCAGCATTGACTCAGGCAAGCTTCCAGTGTTGAACCTCGCTGAACAGATTGAAGCAAAAGTCCCCGACACCTTCACCTGGAATAGCATCCAAAAGAAGGTCACGTTTATTCCGCTTGAAACGACGGAAGCTTCGATACTGAGCATACCAAAGATACACTATGTCGATGATGGCGTGATACTGATAAATGACATGAAGACACAGAGTGTTCTGCTCTTCAATAGTAAGGGGAAGTGCTTCTCACACGTTAATCACAAAGGAAATGGACCTGAAGAGTATGGCTATTCATCCTGCATCTTTTTTAATCCTTCGGATTCAACAATTCAACTGTATGAAGGTGATTATGATAAATGGATTACCTACACCTCAAAAGGCGAATTCCTTTCATCCATTTCCACAAAAAAGTTGTTCGATGGTGGCGTATACTTCTCCAAGAACAACCGAATTATTGGATTGAACAGAATAGGAAAATCCCGAATATCTATATTCGACAACAACTTTAATTACATAGAAGGTTACTTCCCCTTGGATTCCACCCAAGGTGGATGGATTAATGGTTTTTCAAACACCAGCCATACAAAAGACATCTTACTCTACACCAACTCCGTAGAAACAGACACGGTATGGGTCTTTTCTGACACAGCTGTTTGGCCACTACTAATTGTCAACAAGGGTAAGTATGTCATGCCTCAAGCTGAACGGTCTGACTACTTCAAGGCTTTCCTGGAATTAAATCCGACCTACCCGAAGGACTTTCATTTTGATGCTTTCTCACATTTTGTTTTAATGAAGTACCTTTACAAGGGACTGATAGTGGCAGAGTTGTGGGATTTGCCGAGTGGGAAAATCCTTTCACGCTGTAGTTTACGAAATGTTGTCACAAAAGAAAAATTCTCAGCTGGTTTTGCCTACACCCTGCCCTCAGGGAATGTGATCCATGCATTGCCAGCGTACGTGACACAAAGCAAATTGGTCTTTGTGCTTTCGCCCGATGAGCTCATGGACGACATTCCCGGCCTTAAGGAAGACGACAACCCGGTGTTGATGGTTATCAATTTGAATTAGAGGAAAAGTATCACCTCCATAATTGAAAATAGTGGGAATTCAATACCCATCAGGTATTTACCATGCAATTCAATTTTGATGTAATAATCTGACTCGCTATGTGAAGAATGATCCCGGAAGTCGTGGTGCTAATTACCAATGAGACCGTGTACTCACTCCCTCAAACAGCCTATGGGGACATTCAGCACACCATCTTTACGTTTATAGGCATATTCCCCTCCGGTAAGAACCATCAGAAATGCCGGTTCTCCAACCTTTGATGTATCAATGCGTTCGCGAAGCGCAATCAGGTGTTCGGCGGCTTCATCTACCTGCCTGGAACCCATCTTCACCTCGATGGCCGCCCATTGCCCATTATGGAGGCGTATAACCATATCTGCCTCCAAGCCGTTTTTATCCCTATAGTGATAGACATCACCACCTAAGGCTTGTGTATAGACACGTATATCTCTGGTACAAAGCGACTCGAAATAAAAACCAAAGGTTTCAAAATCATTCAATAAATAATCGGGGGAAGCGTGTAAGGCCGCGATACCAATGGATGGATCCACAAAATTTCGCTTTTCAGAAGAACGAATAGCTGTTTTTGAACGCAGAGAAGGTTGCCACGCCGGCGAATTCTCAACAACATAAATCCGTTTCAAGGCATTCATATATGAGCTATACGTCTTTTCCGTCATCGTTATGTCATTGGCTACAACATCATCAATGATTGTTTTTGCTGTTGACATTGTACAAACATTGCGCGCTAGCGAACGAAGCATCAAACGCACCCTGTCCGGATTCTTTTCTACACCATCGACCCGATGAATGTCGGCATTGATGACAGCCTCAAGATAAGCGTTTGCCACTTGTAACGCTGCCCTTTCATCCAACTTGACGGCACCAGGCCAACCGCCTCTACAAACCAAGTATGCCAGGCGCTCAATTGATAACTTGCTCAACCCCTCTATGTCTGTTTTTCCTTCAAACAGGGCTTTTAGACTAACATCCCCGTTTGAGTCTCCGGATTCGAACAACGACATTGGTCTCATCAACATTCGAGAAATACGCCCTGTTCCCGTATGCATGACTGCACCATCCATTGGCACAGCAGACCCGGTAAGGATAAATTGTCCGACCGCTTCGCGTTGATCCACAGCAAAACGAACGGCATCCCAAAGTACTGGATACATTTGCCATTCATCAAGCAAACGCGGCGTATCACCACGTAAAAGCAAGGAGGGTTTCACTTCGATACTGATTTTGAATGATTCCTGTTGATCAGGATCCTGCAGCATCAAAACACTACATGCTTTCTGGCGGGCGGTACTGGTCTTTCCACACCATTTTGCACCTTCAATCAGCACTGCGCCCATTGCTTCAAGGTGTTCCTGCAGTAAATGATCTGAAATCCTTGGTAGGTAGCCATTCTGAGCCATAGCTTTTGTTTTTTTAATCCATTACAACCACAAAAGTAGTAAATAAAAACGAGACTCCAACTTTTGGCGTTCATTTATTCCCACTTTTGGCGCT
>DOBD01000060.1:0-10032 GCA_003506275.1 Bacteroidales bacterium
TGTTCGAATTTTAAGGCGTATTGTTTCGGAGCGTTAAGGTATTCAAGGCCTTTGATAAGGGCTTCGTTTTCTGTCCACATAACCCGGTAGAATTCAGCCGATTTCCACAGATCCCTGGCCATATAGGCTTTGAGTTGCTTTTTCAGCAACGTTTTGTCAGACAGACTGTCGGCCTCTGTGAATGTGATGTTTTCTTTCCTGGCATACGCCAGCAAGGTTTCCATCAGGTCGTCACCCACGGTGAAGTTGGCGACATATGTTTCAGGATCGGGGTATGCCTTGATCAGGGTTTTCCGGTTGGCATCCACATGCTCCAAACTGAACCGGTTGAGGATGCCTGAGCCTGAAAGGGTTCGGTGTAAGGGAGTGATGCTGGTGGTATCGAATGGCACGAAAATGTCGGGCATGATGCCGCCACCTCCATAGATGGTGCGTTGTTTGACCAAGGTCTTTGTCTTCAGGGANNCGGGGAAATGGATGCTGTCGGCATTGATCATCTCGCCCCTGTTGTACCGGTCAATCAGGTCACGGTCATAGTTTTCTCCATCTTCGTAGGGCTTTTGGATGAAACGGCCGCTTGGAGTATAATACCTGGATACGGTAAGTTTGATGGAGGAACCGTCGGGAAGGGGTATGGGACGTTGTACCAAACCTTTGCCGAAGCTGCGGCGGCCAATAATAAGCCCTCTGTCCCAATCCTGGATGGCTCCTGCTACGATCTCACTGGCTGATGCGGAATATTCGTCGATGAGTACGACCAGTCGTCCTTTTTCGAACAAGCCATTGCCTCTGGCGTTACTTTGCATGCGGGGGCTGTGGGTACCTTCCGTGTAGACGATGCATTGACCTTTGCTCAGAAACTCGTTGGCTAGTTCGACGGCCGCACTCATGAGACCGCCACCATTGGATTGCAGGTCGAGTACCAGATCTTCCATGCCGGCTTGTGACAAGGTTTTAAAGGCCTCTCTGAACTCATCGGCCGTTGTCGCCCCGAATCGGTTTAACTTAATATACCCTGTATTTGCATCGAGCATAAAAGCGGCATCCAAGCTGTAAATGGGAATTTTATCCCTGAATATTCTGAAAGTGAGCCGTTTGGGCTGATTGCGTCGCTTCACTTCGATGGTCACTTGGGTGCCTTTGGGTCCCTTAAGGCGCTTGATGACATCCTTGTTGGGCATGTTGACTCCGGCTATGGCCTCACCGTCAACCGCTAAAATGCGGTCACCAGGGAGTAATCCTACTTTTTCAGAGGGGCCACCTGCGATGACTTCAACAACGAAGAGAGTGTCATTCAGCATGTTGAAGGATATTCCGATGCCATCGAAGCCGCCCTGAAGCGGCTCGTTCATATCTCTCATTTCTTCAGCTGTCATGTAGGCCGAGTGGGGGTCCAGCTTAGCTATCATGGCTTTGAGGGCTTCCTCCACCAAAGGCTTGGCGTCTACATCGTCGACGTAAAGGTTTTCAATGGCCGATATGGCCATGTGTAACTTGATAGCTGAGGGGGAAGCGGTGTACTGGGCTACCGCGATGCCGCTGCCGAGTAGCAGGACAGGGAGGATCAGCCACTGGCGTAAGGAGGCTACATTCATGGTTGTATGCGTTTGCAAATGGCCTGGGGAACGTAGGGGCTGACATCCCGGTGGTAACGGAGCAGGTCCCTGACGAAACTGGATTGGACAAAGGCCAAATTGGGTTCAGTGAAAAGACAGACGGTCTCAATACCAGACAGCCGGAAATTGATGTCGGAGAGTTGCCGTTCATATTCATAATCAGCGATGGAACGTACGCCTCTGAGGATGGCGCAGGCGCCGACCTCGTTGGCAACATCGACGGTAAGGCCTTCATAAGCCTGGACCATCACTCTTGGCTCATGCTCATAACAGGCTTTGATGAATTCGAGGCGTTCCTGCAGTGTAAACAGCGCTTTTTTTTCAGCGTTCACACCAACCGCCACGACGAGATTGTCGAAGAGGTTGAGCCCCCTTTCAACGATGGAGGCATGCCCCAATGTGAAGGGGTCGAAAGTGCCAGGAAACAACGCTGTTCTCATGGGCGTCAGGATAAGTCGATGACCAGGTTTTCAATGATAAACTGTTGCCGTTCAGACGTATTTTTGCCCATGTAGAACTCAAGCAGTTCCTTGACCACATCTTCTTTGCGTAAGCTTACACGGTCAAGCCTGATGTCTTTGCCGATGAAATGCTTGAATTCATCGGGAGAAATTTCACCCAATCCTTTGAAGCGGGTGATTTCGGGGTTGGGTCCAAGGGCTTCGATGGCGTAGACCCGTTCTTCGTCCGTATAGCAGTAACGGACTTCTTTTTTGTTCCTTACCCTGAATAACGGTGTTTGCAGGATGTACACATGTCCTTTCTTAATCAGTTCAGGAAAAAACTGCAGAAAGAACGTCATAAGCAACAGGCGTATGTGCATGCCGTCCACATCGGCATCGGTCGCAATGATGACTTTGTTATACCGCAATTCCTCCAATCCTTCCTCAATGTTGAGGGCGGCTTGCAGCAGGTTGAACTCCTCGTTTTCATAGACCACTTTTTTAGTCATCCCGAAGGAATTCAAGGGCTTGCCCCTCAGGCTGAAAACGGCCTGGTAGTTGACATCCCGGCTTTTGGTGATGGAACCACTGGCGGAATCACCCTCGGTGATGAACAGGCTGGTTTCATGGAGGTTTTCGCCCTTGTTATCGTTGAAATGGAAGCGGCAGTCCCTGAGTTTACGGTTGTGAAGGTTGGCCTTTTTGGCCCTTTCCCTGGCTAATTTTGTGACACCGGCGATGGCCTTGCGTTCTTTTTCGGATTCGGTGATTTTTCGCAACAAGGCATCGGACGTTTCCCCGTTTTTGTGCAGGAAGTTGTCGAGTTCCTTTTTCAGGAAATCGTTGATGAATTTGGCAACAGTGAGGCCACCAGGACCCATATCTTTGGATCCCAGTTTGGTTTTGGTTTGGGATTCAAATACCGGTTCCTCCACCTTGACACTGATGGCAGCGATGACGCCCATACGAATGTCGGCGAAATCGTGGTTTTTATTGTAGAACTCCTTGATAACCCTGGACAAGGATTCTCTAAACGCCGATTGATGAGTGCCGCCCTGGGTGGTGTGTTGTCCGTTGACAAAGGAGTAGTATTCTTCGCCATATTGGTTTCCGTGGGTGATGGCAACCTCAATGTCTTCACCCGTCAGGTGGATGATGGGGTATAGAGGCTCTGAAGTGATGTTTTCATTGAGCAGGTCGACCAACCCATTTTTGGATTGGAATCGCTTGCCGTTGTAGTTGATGACCAGCCCGGTATTGAGGAATACGTAGTTTTTAAGCAGCGCTTCCACAAAATTGTCCTGGTAGGCATAGCTGGGAAAAATATGACCATCGGGCATGAATTCAATCAGGGTACCGTTGGCTTCTCCGGAGGTGTTTTGAGGCAGGTTGTCGGTGACGACGCCCCTGCAGAAATCAATTTGCTTTGTCTGTCCGTCCCTGAAACTCTGTATCCTGAAAAAAGACGACAAGGCATTGACAGCCTTGATGCCCACGCCGTTCAAACCGACGGATTTCTTGAAGGCTTTGGAATCATACTTGGCTCCGGTGTTCATCTTGGAGGCGACATCCAGCGCTTTACCCAGGGGTACGCCGCGACCATAGTCACGAACGGAAACAAAGCCTTCGTCAATCTTAACCTCTATGGTCTTACCATAGCCCATCATGAACTCATCGATGCTGTTGTCGAGAACCTCCTTGAGCAGTACATAGATGCCATCATCAGCCGAAGTTCCATCACCCAACTTGCCGATGTACATGCCAGGGCGTCGACGGATGTGTTCCTGCCAATCGAGGGTGATGATGTTGGCGTCCTCGTAGGAGACTGTCGGGGTTGGTGGTATAAGGATAGGATCTTGCATAGTGCCTGGTGCCGTAGAAGGTGGGTTCTCAACAAAGGTACGAAAAACCGCTAAAATTCACGGATAAAAACGCGTCGGGTTTTATGGTGTCTGGGGCCAAATTCGGACCAGAGAGCCTGTATTCTGCNNCGGTATCCATTTCGGATAAAGTTGGGTACCAGGTGGGCGAAAATCATGGCAATCAAGCCTTTTTGTTGGTAGTCCGGACGAATGCCCATCAGATAAAGGTCAACCTTGTTGTTCTTGCGCATGGCCTTGAGCAGGTGGATGAAGCCGAAGGGGAAGAGCCGACCATTGGCTTTTTGGAAAGCTTCTGTCAACGAAGGCAAAGAGATGCCAAAACCGATGATGTCGTCGTTTTTGTCGACAATCAGGCTGATGAGGTCCAGTCTGATCAACGACAGATACAACTTGATGTAATAGGTAACCTGACGGTCTGTGAGAGGGGCGAACCCGTACAGCACATTATAGGTTTCGTTCCAAAGCTGGAACAGTTTTTTTCCATATTGCCTGACCAATTGTTTGTTGCTGGTAAGTTTGGCCATGTGCAGGTCATACTTCTTTGCCAGGATATCGGCCATACGTGTGAAACGGTCCGGCAGTTCGGTGGGGATATCGATGAGGTATTCTTTCCAATCAACATCCTTGGTGAAGCCTAATTGCTCCAGGTGTTTAGGATAGTAGTCGTAGTTGTAGATGGTGGCAAACGTACCTACCTGGTCGAAACCGTGGATGAGCATACCTTCGTGGTCGAGGTCGCAAAAACCCAATGGGCCTTTAATGGCCGTCATGCCTTTGTCTTTGGCCCACTGTTCCACCGTTTCGAGAAGAGCCTTGGAAACTTCAAGGTCATCGATGACGTCAAACCAACCGAAACGTGCATGGCTTTGTTTCCAAAACTTGTTGACATCCTTGTTGAGAATAGCGGCAATGCGGCCCACAACCTTTCCATCCCTTATGGCGATGAAACAATCTGCCTCACAAAATTCGAACGCCGGATTCTTCTTGGGATTGAACGTGTTTATTTCATCAAAGGTTAATGCCGGCACGTAGCAGGGGTTGTTTTTGTACAACCTCAATGGCAATTTGACAAACCGCATCATATCGCTGCGGCTGGTTACTCTCTTAATTTCCAAGCTCATGTGTACTGTCTTAAGGATGTATTCAGTGATCCGTGTGAAACGATAAACTCGGCAAATATATAAAAAAGGTGGCGGAGTCTGCGCTCAATGTGTATTTTATCCCGTTCGGCGTATTTTTTAAAAAGTCTGTAGAGCGGTATTCTAAAAAAATAGTTACTTTCGACACCCATGACAACCCCCAGCCTAGGTTGTTTCGAGCTTTTCTCGTCAACACATTAACCATGAACATCCTTTCAATGCTTTCTGCGACCATCCAAAAATACCGGAAAAACTACCTGAAGGCCGTCACCATCATCGCTCATTACAAGGCATCCCCTTCCTTGTCGTACGAAGAACAAAACGCCCTCACCTTTTTAAAAAAACACCGCTTTTTATTGACAAATAATAAGATGACGTATTTGTCTACGTTCGTCAATCGTTACCGTCGATGGCCGTTGGAGGTGAGCGTGTGTGAAAAAACGGGGCTTCCGTACCTTGTTCATGAGGGAAAGCGACTTTTCTTCCCCAAACACTATACACCCTCACTCGTAAAAAGTACCTATCGCTCATTGCTGATGGAGCAGGATCAGGCATCCCCCCATCGGTACTGGAGTAATGAGGTGGTTTTCAAAGGAAAGACCTTGTTTGATTTGGGTTCCGCCGAAGGGTTTATCGCCCTCGACCACATCGATGACTTACAACAAGTATACCTGTTTGAGTGCGAGCCGGTATGGATGGAGGCCTTAGAGGCCACGTTTGAACCCTATGCTGAAAAGGTGACGATTGTTCAGCGTTATGTGTCGGATAAAACGGACGAAGCGACCAAAACGGTGCGGCTGGATGACTTTGTGAAACAGCACAACTGCCGGGTTGATTTGGTTAAGATGGATATTGAAGGCTATGAGGAAGCCGCATTGGAAGGATTTTGTGACACATTGCAGGCGCAGTCTGTTGAGTTGGCTGTTTGTGCGTACCACAAACCGGAGGCGGTGACGTCGATTGTCGGGTTGCTGACAGCGGCTGGCTATACCAGCACGTTGAATCCCAGGTTAATGTGCTTTGTCTACGATGAACGCCCTCCTTATTTTCGGACAGGTGTGGTCAATGCCCATAAAAAAACAACACAACAGGTATAAGCTGTTGTGTTGTCGTTCGGTTGCAGGCTAAAACCGCCTGTGAGTCTTGATGCCGACCGGTTTAACGGCGGAGACCCAATTCCTTGATGAGAGCACGGTACTTTTCGATTTCCTTGTCCTTCAAGTAATCGAGCAGACGACGGCGTTTGCCGACCAGCATTCTCAAAGCGCGAGCAGTGCTATAATCTTTTTTGTTTGACTTGAGGTGCTCAGTCAAATGGTTGATACGGTAGGAAAACAATGCTATCTGGGACTCAGGTGAGCCAGTGTCAGTGTTGGACTTCCCGTATTGACCAAAGATTTCTTGCTTTTTCTCTGGGGTTAGATACATAAGAATTAGAATTTCTGTGAGTTGAACACTAAATGAGCGTGCAAAAGTAGGGATTTCTTTTTGAAAAACAAGAATATTCTGCAAAAAAACGACTATTTTTGCGAGCCGAATGGATTGAAACAAATGATCCATCCAGGTTAGTTGTTATTAGGTTACTTAGTAGTTATAGAGGATGCAAGCGATACGAAATATAGCCATTATTGCGCACGTCGACCATGGTAAGACCACGTTGGTGGACAAAATGTTGTTGGCCGGTCAGTTGTTTAGAAACGCCGAAGTGGCGGGTGAATTAATGCTGGACAACAACGAGTTGGAACGGGAAAGGGGTATCACCATCCTATCCAAGAATGTGTCCATCAATTATAGGGGAGTCAAGATCAACATCATCGACACGCCAGGGCACGCCGACTTCGGTGGTGAGGTAGAGCGTGTACTCAACATGGCTGATGGCGTTTTGTTGCTGGTTGATGCGTTCGAAGGCCCCATGCCTCAGACACGATTTGTACTTCAGAAGGCCTTGGAAATTGGGCTTAAGCCCATCGTTGTCATCAATAAGGTAGACAAACCCAACTGCCGACCGGAAGAGGTGCAGGAGGCTGTCTTTGATTTGATGTTCAGCCTGGAAGCAACGGAATACCAACTTGACTTTCCGACTGTTTATGGATCAGCCAAGCAGGGTTGGATGTCGGAAGACTGGCGAAACCAGACCGATAATATCACGTTTCTGCTTGACCAAATCCTGGAACACATCCCAGCACCAACTAGTTTGGAAGGGCCCTCACAAATGTTGATCACATCGCTGGATTATTCCTCCTATGTGGGTCGTATTGCTATCGGTCGGGTTCACAGGGGCGTTTTCAAGGAGAACCAGGATGTCATGTTGATCAAACGTGACGGAAGCCAGCTGAAGAGTCGCATCAAGGAACTACATGAGTTTGTGGGTTTCGGACGTAAACGTTGTGTGGAGATTGCCTCAGGAGATTTATGCGCCATCGTGGGAATCGAAGGATTCGAGATCGGAGACACCATTGCCGATGTGATGGAGCCTGAAGCGCTTAAGCCTATCGCCATTGACGAACCGACCATGAGCATGGTCTTCACCATCAATAATTCACCCTTCTTTGGGAAGGATGGTAAGTTTGTCACTTCCAGGCATATCCATGACCGTTTGATGCGGGAGCTAGACAAAAACCTGGCTTTGCGTGTGGAAAAAAGTGTCGACTCAGACCTTTGGACAGTCTATGGTCGTGGCGTCTTGCACTTGTCCATCTTGATTGAGACCATGCGTCGTGAAGGGTATGAGTTGCAAGTGGGTCAGCCAAGGGTGCTATTCAAGGAGATTGAAGGCAAGCGGTGCGAACCCATGGAGGAAATGACCATCAATGTGACTGAGGACGCTGCCAGCAAGATGATTGATGCTGTGACCCGTCGCAAAGGAGAATTGACCATGATGGAAACCCGAAATGACAGGGTGTTCATGGTGTTTAACATCCCATCAAGGGGTATCATCGGACTTCGTGGCGTGCTCATGACCATGTCTGCTGGTGAAGCGGTGGTGGCTNNACCGGCTATGAGCCATTCAGGGGCGATATCGAGAAACGTGAAAACGGGTCCATGATTGCCATCGAAACGGGTACCGCTGTCGCGTACGCCATGGACAAGCTCAAGGACAGAGGGCGTTTCTTTATCTTCCCTGGTGAAGATGTCTATGCTGGTCAGGTGGTTGGAGAAAGCAGCAAAGAAGGCGACCTGGTCATCAACGTGAACAAGACCAAGAAACTGACCAACGTCAGGGCCTCAGGTACCGACGACAAGGCCACATTGCCTCCTCCCGTGATATTCTCCCTGGAGGAAGCCTTGGAATACATCAAGGAGGATGAATATGTGGAAGTGACACCTAAGCACTTGCGCATGCGGAAGATTATCCTCGATGAAAACGAACGTAAGCGTTTGAACCGAAAGTAACCGGGTCAATGACGGCCGCCCGTTTGTTCGAGTAAACGGGCTGCCTCGCACAGTTCATCGTACCACGCTTGTCCGAATTTCCGGATCAGTGGTTCCTTTAGAAATTGATAGAGTGGTAATCCCAGCTTGCGACCCAGCACGTTGCCAGGGGCACAGATAGACCATTCCTGGTAATTGACCGCTTTGTAGTTGGGGTATTGTTTCACCCTTATCGGGTAAAGATGGCAGGATATGGGCTTCATGAAGGATGAGCGGCCTTCGCGCCATGCTTTCTCGACTGCACAATAGCAAATGCCTTTTTCGTCGTAGCAGGTGAACACACAATCCTTGCCACCGACTAGACTGGTTACACGTTCACCTTCGCAGTCAGTGGTGGCCACCCCTTGTCGGTCGATGACGGCCCTGGCTTCGGCCGACAAGTCTGCCCAGACCTGTGGCAACACTGCCTTCAACGCATCTTCCTCGTTTCCCTCCAGAGGGGCTCCCGAGTCTCCTTCCACGCAGCAACTACCCTTGCAGCCTGCCAGGTCGCAGCAGAAAAACTGTTCGAACAGGTCAAGGCTGATCAGGGTATCTTGAATGTGCAACATTTCAGTGAATCAGGTTGTTGCCTGTCATGTCGGCGGGTTGTTCGAGACCGAGGATGTGGCAGATGGAGGGTGCCACGTCGGCCAGGATACCATTAGTAACCTTCGCTGACTTGTTTTCGCTCACGTACACGAAAGGTACCGGATTCAATGAGTGGGCCGTGTTGGCCGAACCGTCTTGGTTGGAGGCATTGTCGGCATTGCCATGGTCGGCAATGATGATGATGTCGTACCCATGTTGCTTGCCAGCCTCAACCACCTTGGACAGGCAGGCGTCAACGGCTTTGACAGCGGCCTCAATGGCCGTGCGCACACCGGTATGTCCTACCATGTCGCCGTTGGCGAAGTTGACGGTGATGTAGTGGAATCGTTCGGATTCGATGGCGTTGGTCAACGCGTCAGCCACTTCGTATGCGCTCATCTCTGGTTTGAGGTCGTAGGTGGCTACTTTAGGGGAAGGAATCAGGATGCGTTCTTCCAGGTCAAAAGTGCTTTCGCGGCCTCCGGAGAAGAAAAAGGTGACATGGGCGTATTTTTCGGTTTCAGCGATACGCAGTTGGCGCAGGCCGGCCTTCGAGACAATTTCACCCAGGGTGTTTTGTACATTATCCTTGTCAAATAGGATGTGCAACCCTTTGAACGTGTCATCGTAGGGGGTCATGGTAAAGTACTCCAGGGGCAGCGTTTTCATGCCGTGTTCGGGCATGTCCTGCTGGGTCAGCACGATGGTCAGTTCCTTCGCTCTGTCGTTACGATAGTTGAAGAAAACAACCACGTCGCCTTCCTCCAGGGTGGCCAACGGCTTGCCTTCAGTGTCCACATGTACGATGGGTTTGATGAATTCGTCGGTCACACCGGCATCATAGGATGCTTGCATGGCTTTTACCATGTCGGAGTATTCCTGCCCTTTGCCGTTGACCAGCAGATCGTAGGCTTCCCGTATACGCTCCCAGCGTTTGTCGCGGTCCATG
>DOBD01000060.1:10089-26418 GCA_003506275.1 Bacteroidales bacterium
CGTCCGTCCATAAAGCAGTGGACAAAGGAGCGGCTGATACCGTAGTGGTTGGCAATTTCAAGGAGTTTAAACAGGTGATCGAGCGAGCTGTGAACCCCGCCATCAGAGACAAGTCCCATGAAGTGGATCTTTTTGCCTTTTTCCTTGGCGTAGGTATAAGCCTTGATGATTTCAGGGTTGTCGAGGATGCTGTTCGTTCTGCAGGCGTTGTTTATCTTTACAAGGTCTTGAAAAACAACCCGTCCGGCACCTATGTTGAGATGACCGACCTCGGAATTGCCCATTTGTCCGTCAGGTAGTCCGNNGGAATTGCCCATTTGTCCGTCGGGTAATCCGACGTTTTCACCGGAAGCTTGTAGTTGAGAATGTGGATACGTGTCCACCAACAGGTCCCAATAGGGTGTTGGTGTATGATAAATCACATCGGCCTGATCTTTTTTACCGATGCCCCAGCCATCGAGGATGACCAGCATGGCTTTCTTTTGTGTCATACGTGAACTTTTAGGGGTGGATGTCTGTTAATACCTTTACCTATTGAAGCCACAAAGATACAAAAAGTTGAACACTCGTAAGGCATGTCAGGATTTGAATGCCATTCAAAAAACAAACACAAAAAGTAGTGGCGAACCAAATAAAGAACGTATATTTGCTTTCAAGTTAACGAATAATCACCGTCCAGCTTTATCCCAAACCCAACGTAAAAAATATCAATTATGAAAACAACGAAGGTCTTGACCATTGGTTTATTGAGTGTGTCTCTCATTTTTAGTGGTTGCAAGTCATTGAACAACACAACGAAGGGTGCTGCCATCGGTACGGTAGCCGGTGCTGCTGTCGGTGCAGGTGTTGGAAAACTCCTTGGTAACGTGGCTGTTGGCGCCATTGCTGGTGCCGCTGTCGGTGGTACCACCGGTGCATTGATTGGCAAAAAAATGGACAAGCAAGCTGCTGAACTCGAAGCCCAATTGGGTGAAAACGCAGCGGTGGAACGTATTGGCGAAGGCATCAAGGTGACCTTTGAATCCGGCATCCTCTTCCAGACTGGCAAGGCAATCTTGAGTGAATCATCCAAGGAAGCCCTGACCAAGTTCTCGAAGACATTGATGGAGTACCCCGACACCGATGTGATGATCTATGGTCACACCGACAGCACAGGTTCAGATGCTATCAACCAGCCCTTGTCTGAGAACAGGGCTAAGGCCGTCAAGGATTTCCTGACCTCCAAGGGTGTGGACACCAAGCGCATCACCACGCAAGGGTTAGGTTCCTCTTCCCCCGTTGCTACCAACGATACGGAAGCCGGTCGTCAACAAAATCGCCGTGTGGAAGTAGCCATTACCGCCAACGAAGAAATGTTGAAAAAGGCGCAAGCCGGCGAATTGTAATCCCGACTTGACAGAAATCAGGATAAGGCCGCTCCTTCAAGGGCGGCCTTACTAATTGGGCACCTTGTTATTTTTGAGGCTTTTTTTGTATTAGTGCTGATTCTTTGTATCTTTGCGACCGTTATTACGATGGTGGGGGGCTCTGAGTCCCCCTTTCTTACCGGCAAACGGACGCAACATGCACAAAGAAGCCCTCATTAAGGCAGTTGAGGAATGGATGGAAGGCACGGCCTTTTTCCTCGTAGACGTACACATCAGTACTGACAATGATGTGTCGATCGCTTTCGAATCAAGCACCGACGATGTAGACATCGATGATTGTGTCAGCTTAACCAGGCATATTGAAGCGCGTTTTGACCGCTCCGTTGAAGATTACGCCCTTGAGGTGGGATCGGCAGGATTGGGTCAACCCTTCAAGGTGTTGAAGCAGTTTGAGAAACACCTGGGCCAGGAAGTTGAGGTATTGCCCAAATCGGGGAAAAGAATCACAGGGATTCTGCTGGCCGCTGACGCACAGGGTTTCACCGTGGAAGTGGCCCGTAAAATAAAAACGGAAGGCAGCAAGCGCCCGGTGCTGGGAACAGAAGCTTTGACGTTTACTCATTCGGAGGTGAAACACGTTGCCACCGTCGTACATTTTTCATGACAATCAACAACATAACTAGATAATCACCAATGGCAAAGAAAGTAGAAACAATCAGTTTGATTGATACCTTTTCTGAATTCAAGGAGCTGAAAAACATTGACCGCCCGACCATGGTCAGCGTACTCGAAGAGTCGTTCAGGAACGTGTTGGCCAAAATGTTCGGCACCGATGAAAACTACGACGTTATCATCAATCCCGACAAAGGCGACTTTGAAATTTGGCGCAACCGCACCATCGTAGAAGATGACGCGCTGGAGGATGAAAATACGCAAATAACCCTGACCGAAGCCCGTAAGATTGACGAAGACTTTGAAATAGGTGAAGACGTAACAGACGAGGTTCATTTTGCTGATTTCGGTCGACGCGCCGTGCTCAATCTAAGGCAAACCCTCGCGTCCAAGATTTTGGAATTGCAGAAAGACAGCCTTTATAACCGATTCATCGAACGGGTGGGGCAGATTGTCAGTGCCGAGGTGTATCAGATTTGGAAAAAGGAAATTTTGCTCCTCGATGATGAAGGTAACGAAATGTTGTTGCCCAAGACCGAACAGATTCCCACCGATTTTTTCCGCAAGGGCGAAAGTGTCAGGGCTGTCGTTGAACGCGTTGAAAACAAGAGCAACAATCCCAAGATTATTCTCTCCCGTACCTCTCCTGTATTTCTGGAACGGCTTTTCGAGTTGGAGGTGCCAGAAATTCATGAAGGTCTTATCCTGATACGCAGGGTAGCCAGGATGCCAGGTGAACGTGCGAAAGTGGCCGTGGAATCCTACGATGAACGCATCGATCCCGTCGGAGCCTGTGTGGGTGTCAAGGGAGCCCGCATTCATGGTATTGTCAGGGAACTGCGCAACGAAAACATCGATGTCATCAACTTTACGAATAACATCAATCTGTTTATACAACGCTCTTTGAGCCCAGCCAAAATCTCCTCCATCAGACTGGATGAGGTCAACAAGAAAGCAGAGGTCTTCCTCAAACCTGAAGAGGTGTCATTGGCCATCGGCAAGGGTGGAATGAACATCAAACTAGCCTGTATGCTTACCGGGTACACCATCGACGTGTTCCGTGAAACCGATGATATTGAAGAAGACGATATTTACCTGGATGAATTCAAGGATGAAATCGACGAATGGGTCATCGAAGCCCTGAAGCGCATTGGTTGTGATACAGCCAGGAACGTGTTGGCCATCCCGAGAGAGGAATTGATCGAGAAGGCAGACTTGGAAGAAGGCACGGTGGATGAGGTCCTGTCCATTTTGCGGTACGAATTTGAGGACTAGTACCGTCCGTTTTACGTGACACTCCATCGCCTGAAGTAGTAATTTTTTAACCCCAGTTTATGTCCATTCGTTTAAGTAAGGTAACCAGAGATCTGAACGTAGGTATGTCCACCTTGGTGGAGTTCCTGCAAAAAAAGGGTCACGTAGTGGAAAACAATCCCAATACGAAGATCACGGAAGAAGAATATGAAATGTTGGTTACAGCATTCAGCCAGGATATGACGCTTAAAAAGCAAGCCGAAAGCCTGGTACAGGAACGCTTGAACAGGGAGCGCCTGCGGGCTGCCGAGGGGGCACCCAAGACAGAAGAAGAAGCGGCCCCTGTTGTAGAAACGAAGGTGGAACCACAACCCACCCCGGCGCCGGTAGTTGTGCCGACACCCACCCCGGCTCCTACAGTCCCACCGACACCGACAGCAGAAGTGGAGGAAGACAGACTGGCCGACTTGAGGCCACACATCAAACAAGTTGGTAAGATTGATATTGACGCCATCAATAAGAAGGCAAAACCAGCTCCTCCGAAAGCCGTGGCTGAGGAATCGGAAAAAGTAAGTGCTAAGACAGCAGTTACTGCACAAACATCCATGCAGGCAGCAGCATCACCTGTTTCGGTGGTTGAACCTGTTACGACTACTTCCAGGCAACCTGATCAGCAACCTGATCAGCAACCGGAAAAGCTCCTTGAACAGAAAAAGCCGGCAAAACCGGTAGAAGAGTCCCCGTCTGCCGCTACTCCCACAACCGTTGAAATACATCAGCCCAAGGTCGAAGCTACAAAAGTCACATCAGAACCCACCTCGGATGTTCCGACTCCTGAAAAGGCTTCAAAAGTGGACTCGGAAGCACCTGCTCCTGCACCATCCGCTCCATCAGCCGAACCCGAGGTGTTTACGTTAGGTGAACGGCGCCTGGAATCCAACATCAAGGTTATCAAGACTATTGACCTGGATGCTCTCAATCAATCGACCAGGCCCAAAAAGAAAACCCAAGCTGAAAAGCGTAAGGAAAGGGAAGACAAAGCCCAGACCGACAAACCCAAGGCAGGCGTCGCCGGAGACAAAGCGGTGGCTAAACCTGAAGAAACAGCTGACCAGAAGAAAAAGAAACGTAGCCGGATCAAGGATGGGAAGGTGAGGGTTTCAGACCCGCAAGCAGGCTCCATGCATCATGGGCAAGCCACTCAAGATCAGCGATCCAGGCTCAGGAAGCCGGTATTGCGTACTGAAATCAGCAGCGAGGATGTGTCCAAGCAAGTCAAGGAAACCTTGGCCAGACTCACCTCAAAACCCAAAAAAGGCACCAAGTACAGGAAAGAAAAACGGGAGGTCATGTCGCAACGTCGACAGGATGAGGCCCTTCGTGAGAGCGAAGAAAGCAGAATCATCAAGATCACCGAGTTTGTCACGGTCAACGACCTTGCCAACATGATGGACGTACCTGTCGTCGAAGTTATTTCGGTGTGCATGACTATCGGTCAAATGGTATCCATCAATCAACGGTTGGATGCAGAAACCATCAACTTTGTCGCTGACGAATTCGGCTTCAAGACCAACTACGTCAGTGCCGAGGTCATGGAAGCCATCCACGTGGAAGAGGACAACGAGGAAGATTTGGTTCCCCGTCCACCCATTGTGACGGTGATGGGTCACGTCGATCATGGTAAGACCTCTTTGCTCGACTATATCCGCAAGGCCAACGTCATCGCCGGTGAGGCTGGTGGTATCACCCAACACATTGGCGCCTATAACGTCAAGGTGCCTGGTGGTCGCAAGATAACCTTTCTCGATACCCCGGGTCATGAAGCGTTTACCGCCATGCGTGCCCGTGGAGCCAGTGTTACAGACATCGCCATCATCATTGTGGCCGCAGACGACAACGTGATGCCTCAGACCATTGAGGCCATCAACCATGCCACGGCTGCTAATGTTCCCATTGTCTTCGCCATCAACAAGGTGGATAAACCCAGTGCCAATCCTGAAAAAATCAAGGAAACACTGGCCCAAATGAATTTCCTGGTGGAGGATTGGGGCGGTAAGTACCAATCGCAGGATATTTCTGCCAAGCAAGGGTTGCACGTCAATGAATTGTTGGAAAAAGTACTATTGGAGGCCGATCTACTGGAACTCAAGGCTAATCCGAACAGGAAGGCCGTGGGTAACGTGATCGAATCTTCCCTGGATAAAGGCCGCGGGTATGTGGCAACCATCCTGGTGCAAAACGGCACCTTGAAAATGGGTGACATCGTGATTGCCGGGACCAATTTCGGTCGCATCAAGGCCATGTTCAACGAACGTGGTCAACGCATCGAGCAAGCCGGTCCCTCCGAACCAGTTCTTATCCTTGGTTTGAACGGTGCTCCGCAAGCCGGTGATAACTTCCATGTGTTGGACAGTGAACAAGAAGCCCGTGAAATCGCCAATAAGCGCGAACAACTGCAACGTGAACAAGGCTTGCGAACCAACAAGATCCTAACTTTGGCTGAAATCGGCCGTCGTATTGCGGTAGGCAACTTCAAGGAGTTGAACATCATCGTCAAGGGTGACGTAGACGGTTCAGTGGAGGCTTTGTCCGATTCGCTGATCAAACTGACCACCGAACAAATTCAGGTCAATGTTATCCACAAGGCTGTTGGTGCCATATCCGAATCGGATGTGACGCTGGCATCGGCTTCTGATGCCATCATTGTCGGCTTCCAGGTACGTCCCTCCCAATCAGCGCGCAAGTTGGCTGAAAAAGACGGCGTGGACATGCGGATGTATTCGGTCATTTATGACGCCATCGAAGAAATCAAATCAGCNNATGGAAGGCATGTTGTCTCCGGAAATCAAGGAAGAGGTCACCTCGACCATCGAGATTCGTGAGGTATTCCGCATCACCAAAGTGGGTACCGTTGCTGGCTGTATGGTTAAGGAAGGTAAGGTAAAGCGTGGTAACAAGCTCAGGCTTATACGCGACGGCATTGTGATTTATACCGGTGAAATGGGTGCTTTGAAGCGCTTCAAGGAGGATGTCAAGGAGGTCAATTTCGGCTATGAATGCGGATTGAGTTTCGCCAACTACCAAGACCTGAAGGTTGGAGACCTGGTGGAATCCTTCGAAGAAGTTGAAGTGCGCAAGACGCTGTAAGGAACGTCTTTAGGTAAAGGCGGTCCCAAAAACGCAAAACTATGGGATGGCTGGATGTCGTATTAGGTATACTGTTGGCCCTGAATATTTTCAGTGGCTTCAAGCATGGCTTTTTCGAAGAGGTGGCCGGTTTTGCCGGTTTGATCGCCGGCCTTTTCGTAGCCTTGGCCATTGACGATGAGGTGAGTTGTCTATTAGCAACGCAGTTGGGGGTTGGCCATACCTGGTCATCCATTCTGGGTTTTTTCCTCCCGTTCATCGCTGTCATCCTGGTTTTCCTTGCCGGTGCCAAGCTGTTCACTCATTTCTTTAAAGCCCTCTCGCTGGGCTGGCTCAACAGGCTGGCCGGAGCTGCGTTCAGTCTCTTGAAAGGGCTGCTGATTCTAAGTATCCTGCTCAACCTCTATGAACGCGTAGACGAGGACAAAAGCCTGCTGGGTTCACAGATAGCCCGATCATCATTGTACGAACCTGTCAGGCGGGTGGCTCCAAGTATTTTTCCTGCTTTTCGGGCAATTAACAATCGCGACAGTCATGAAGACGCTGTTTCGACAAAAACCGTGGTATAATGGCAGATAATTCCAACAACCTCCTGGATGATGTAACCTCCAGGGACTATCAATACGGATTTGTATCCGAAATCGATTCGGAAACCATCCCCGTGGGGCTTAATGAGGATGTCATACGTCTCATTTCCTCCAAAAAAAACGAGCCGGATTGGATGCTCGACTTCAGGCTAAAGGCCTACCGACATTGGTTGACCTTACCCATGCCAGATTGGGCGCACCTGAACATCCCTCCCATCGATTACCAGCAAATTGCCTATTATTCTGCTCCCAAGGCAAAGAAAGGGCCAAAAAGCCTCGATGAGGTCGATCCAGAATTGCTGAAAACGTTCGATAAGCTGGGAATTCCCTTGGAAGAACAAAAGCATTTGACGGGTATAGCCGTAGATGCCGTCATGGATAGTGTTTCAGTCAAGACCACGTTCAAGGAAAACCTTTCGGAATTGGGTATTATTTTCTGTTCGTTCAGTGAAGCCGTTCAGCAATACCCAGATCTGGTCAAACAGTACCTGGGAACGGTGGTGGGTTACAGGGACAATTTCTTTGCTGCCCTCAACTGTGCCGTTTTCAGTGATGGCTCGTTTGCCTACATACCCAAGGGGGTCAAATGCCCTATGGAGCTTTCCACCTATTTTCGCATCAATGCAGCCAACACCGGCCAATTCGAGCGCACCTTGATCGTAGCCGACGACAACAGTTACGTCAGTTACCTGGAAGGATGTACGGCTCCCATGCGCGATGAAAACCAATTGCATGCCGCCATTGTTGAGATCATCGCACTCGAAAGGGCTGAAGTAAAGTATTCCACGGTGCAGAACTGGTATCCTGGCGATAAAAATGGCGTAGGTGGTATTTACAACTTTGTCACCAAGCGTGGCATATGTAAAGGAAATGGTTCGAAGATATCATGGACCCAGGTGGAAACCGGCTCGGCCATCACCTGGAAATACCCCAGTTGCATCCTGGCTGGTGATGATTCAGTGGGTGAGTTTTATTCCGTAGCCGTAACCAACCATCACCAACAAGCCGATACGGGTACCAAGATGATTCACCTGGGTAAAAACACCAAAAGCCGTATCGTTTCGAAAGGAATATCGGCTGGTAAAAGCCAGAACAGTTACAGGGGGCTAGTTAAAGTGGTACCCAGGGCTGAAAATGCCAGAAACTTTTCCCAATGTGACAGCTTACTGCTGAGCGATGAATGCGGAGCCCATACGTTCCCATACATTGATATCAACAACGATACGGCCGTAGTGGAACACGAAGCCACGACGTCCAAGATCAATGAAGACCAGCTCTTCTATTGTAACCAACGCGGTATCTCGACAGAAGATGCTGTGGCATTGATTGTCAATGGTTACGCCAGGGAAGTCATCAACAAACTGCCCATGGAGTTTGCCGTCGAAGCACAGAAGCTCCTGCAAATAACATTGGAAGGGAGCGTGGGCTGATGGAAGGATTGAGCCAAACCCTATTGACCTTGGGGGGATACCCGTTGAGCCTGCTGGAATTACTGGGGGTGCTCAGTGGGCTGTTAGCCGTATTGCTGGCCTCCAAGGCCTTGTCCGTCAATTTTCTGGTGGGCATGTTCAACAGTGTGTGCTATTTTTTGCTGTTTTTTCAATACAGGTTATATTCGGTCATGCTATTACAGGTCGTATACTTCACCTTTAGCCTCTATGGTTTTTACCATTGGCGGCACCCCAAACAAGGGGAAGCGGGACCTGATAACGAACAACGCATCCGTCTGCTCGATAACAGACAGCGCCTGTTTTACGCCAGCCTCATCGCATTGGCCGGTGTGGTATGGGCCTGGTTGAGCATTCATTTTCAGGCGCGCTTTCCTGCGGGGGTGGATCCACCGGCATACCCTTGGTTGGATGCGTTTCTAGCGATGGCAAGCGTGTTTGGACAGTGGCTACTGTCTAAAAAGTACTGGGAAAATTGGATGGTGTGGTTGATGGTTGATGTGTCATCTACCCTGTTGTATGCCTCCATGGGCATGGTGTTCACAGCGATCATGTATGGTGTGTTCAGTTTGATTGCGCTTAAAGCGTTGATATCCTGGTTTCGCACCTATAAGTCTTACCATCAGGCAGTCGCTCCGGTCACGCTGGAACAATGACATACTAACATAGTTGGATATGAAAGAAGACATTGAAGAACCCATTAAAAAAAGCCCATGGCTCATTGCTGGCTTGCTGCTCCTGGAAGTCCTGTTGATCATCACCGGGGTTTTGTTGGTCAGTTGGTACCTGGACAATTTGGAGCTGGGCATCGAACAAGCCAGCTTAAACCGGGTGCTGGTCAGTGGGGTGGCTGTGCTAGTGCTCCTTGTTCTGTTAACAGTCATCCTGATCAACCTCCTTGGCAAGCGTCGTACATCAGGCAGCTCCGCTCGTCGGGGGAGCAAACCGGCGCATAAAACCACCTCCCGACAGGCCAATCCCGCAAAGAAACCGGTTAGCCGCAGGAAAACGACTGCAAAGGCAACCTCCAAACGAACCACTAAACATTAATAATCTAACCTATGTTACTTGAAATAAAAAACCTGCATGCCTCTGTTGAAGGCAAAGAAATACTGAGGGGCATCAACTTGACGGTGAACGAAGGGGAAATCCATGCCATCATGGGTCCCAATGGATCCGGCAAAAGTACCCTTTCTGCTGTCCTGGCTGGTCATCCTTCCTTTGAAGTGACCGAAGGAGAGGTTTGGTTCAAGGGTAAGAATTTACTGGAGCTATCTCCCGAGGACAGGTCGAGAGAGGGTCTCTTTCTCAGTTTTCAATACCCTGTGGAAATACCCGGTGTGAGCATGACGAATTTTTTACGCACGGCCATAAATGAGCACCGCAAATACCGGGGTGAAGAACCTCCTACAGCGGCTGAATTTCTTAAAATCATGCGGGAAAAAAGAGCCGTGGTCGAAATGGAAAGCAAGCTGGCCAACCGGTCGGTGAATGAAGGCTTTTCCGGGGGAGAGAAAAAGCGTAATGAGATCTTCCAAATGGCCATGCTCGAGCCCCGTCTGGCTATCTTGGACGAAACCGACAGTGGTCTTGATATTGATGCCCTGCGCATTGTTGCCCAGGGTGTCAATAAACTGAAATCCTCCGACAACGCAACCATCCTTATCACTCACTATCAACGGCTGCTTGAGTACATAGTGCCCGATGTGGTGCACGTGTTGTATCAGGGGCGTATTGTGCGTTCGGCCGGTAAGGAATTGGCCATGCAGTTGGAAGACAGAGGCTACGATTGGATTAAACAAGAAATGTCCGAATGATGTCAGCAGAAAAAGACTATATTGACCTGTTTGCCGCCCATAAGTCTCTCATCAACAGCACTTGCGGTCCGGTGATGAATGCACCGAGAAAGGCGGCCATGGAGGCTTTCACTTCCCTGGGATTTCCGACCAATCGTCAGGAAGCCTACCGGGATTGCGACCTCAGTCCTGCGCTGGAAAAGGATTATGGCATGAACCTCCATCGCCTGTCCATCCCAGTTGATCCTAATCAGGTGTTCAGTTGCGACGTGCCTAACCTGTCAACTCATCTGTATTTTATTCTCAATGACCAGTTCTATGCCGGCAATACGGTGAACCGTCTGCCTGAGGGGGTACTTTGCGGGAGTCTCAACAGCTTGTCACAATCGCACGAAGCCTTGTTGGCACCTTACTATAACAAGCTGGCGGCCCCCTCCAAAGATGGGCTGGCTGCTTTCAATACCGCTTTCGCACAGGATGGTTTTGTGTTGTATGTGCCTGAAGGAGTTGTTCTCGAAAAACCCATTCAGGTCATCAATATCTTAAGAGCGCCAGAGGACATGCTCGTGCAGCGTCGTATCCTGGTCATACTGGAAAAAGGGGCTCAGGCCACCCTGCTTTTTTGTGACCATGCCTTGTCTTCCAATCAGTTGTTTGCCAATCAAGTGGCAGAATTGTTCATCGGCCAAGAAGCCAACCTGTCGTACTATGAGCTGGAGATGAACCATCCTCAGACGACCAGGGTCAGCCATGCCTTCGCTACGGTGGGTCAACAAGCTCAGCTTTTGATGAACGCCGTCACGCTTAACAACGGCTTTACCCGCAACAACGCTTCGGTACGCTTCGATGGTCAACACGCAGAGGCCTTTTTATCGGGCATCGTGCTGGCTGAAACGGGCCAGTTTGTCGACAACCACGTCATGGTGGACCACGCCCTTCCCAATTGTACCAGCAATCAGTTGTATAAATACGTTCTTGATGGGGAAGCTGGAGGTATTTTCGCCGGCAGCATCATGGTGCGTAAGGATGCTCAAAAAACGGCGGCTTACCAGTCGAACAAAAACCTGTGCAGTCCTCAATCCAAGATGCGCGCCAGACCTCAGTTGGAAATTTACGCCGATGATGTGAAGTGCAGCCATGGTTCGGCCACCGGTCAGATGGATGAAAATGCCCTTTTCTATTTGCGTTCAAGGGGTATTTCGGAAACAGAGGCTCGTATGCTGATGAAGTATGCCTTCACCACCGATGTCATCGACACCATCAGCCTGGAACCTTTGCGGGACAGGATGCGCATGTTGATTGAAAAACGATTCCGTGGAGAGTTGGCGCGTTGTGCCGGTTGCTCTGCTGCTTATTGCCACTGATATGGATGTCATGCTTGCCAACCTTCGTGAAACGTTTCCGCTGCTCAAGGAAACAGTATATGGTAAACCGTTGATCTATCTGGATAATGCCGCCACTACACAGAAGCCACAACGGGTTATTGACAGGATCACGGCCGGATACACGTCGACCAATGCCAACATTCACCGGGGTGTGCATTTCCTCAGTCAACGAGCCACTGAAGCTCACGAGGCGGCCAGGGAAAGGGTGCGTCGATTTCTGAACGCCGCTGATGCTTCTGAAATTATTTTTACCAGGGGCACGACGGAAGCCATCAACCTGGTAGCCTTTTCCTTTGGAGAGGCCTTTTGTCAAGCAGGTGATGAAATTCTTGTTTCAGCGATGGAACATCATTCCAATATCGTTCCCTGGCAACTGCTGTGCGAACGTAAAAGGTTGGTTTTAAAAGTAATACCACTGAACGACAACGGGGAGATTGAGTTGGATGCCTTCAGAGATATGTTGGGCCCCAGGGTTAAGCTGTTGGCTGTGACTCATGTCTCCAATGTGCTGGGAACCATTAATCCGGTGGCTATGTTGATCAAGCAGGCACATGCCGTCGGCATACCCGTATTGGTGGATGGTGCTCAGGCGGTCCCCCATCTTGCTGTGGATGTACAAGCATTGGACGCAGATTTCTATGCCTTTTCATCGCATAAAATCTATGGTCCAACTGGTATCGGCGTCTTATATGGCAAGACCGCCTTGCTTAAGGCGCTTCCACCGTATCAAGGTGGTGGAGAAATGATCAATCAGGTCCGTTTTTCGGGTTCAACCTGGAATGAAATTCCCTATAAATTTGAGGCAGGTACCCCTGATTTTATTGGTTCGACAGCCTTGGCTGAAGCCTTGGACGTACTGGATGAAGTTGGCCTGGATCGTATTCGCCAGCATGAGATCCGTTTGCTCAACGAAGCCGAGGAAGGGTTGAAAACCATCGATGGATGCAGGATTTTTGGTCAATCAAGTAACAAAAGTGCTGTCTTGTCTTTTTTGCTCGATGGCATTCATCCCTTTGACGTGGGGACCTTGCTCGATCGGTTGGGCATAGCCGTCCGTACCGGTCATCATTGCGCTCAGCCACTTATGGAAAGCCTTGGCATTGATGGCACCGTCAGGGTCTCATTTGCCTGTTACAACACGAGCAGCGAAGTCGAAGCACTGATAAAGGGGCTCAAGCGGGTTCGTAGTATGTTCTAACCCCTCTTTTTCGTATCTTTGTGCGAGATAACGGGTTGATCAACGATAACCACTATGACCATCAACGAAATACAAGACAGCATCATCGAGGCTTTCGAGACCTTTGATGACTGGATGGACAAGTACCAATTGCTTATTGATACAGGTAATGAACTCCCACCGCTGGATGAGGCGTACAAAAAACCGCAATACCTGATAGAAGGTTGTCAGAGCCGTGTTTGGGTACATGCTTCCTTTGAAGACGGCCGCATGCGGCTGAAGGCTGAAAGCGATACCGTCATCGTAAAGGGCATCATCGCCCTCCTGGTCAGGGTCTACGACGGAAAGACACCGGATGAAATCCTGGGTGCCGACTTATACTTCATTGAGCGGATTGGTCTGAAGGATCATTTGTCTCCAACCCGTTCCAATGGCCTGGTATCCATGGTGAAACAAATACGGCAATACGCCAGGGTGTTTCAATTACAACAGGCGTAGTTTAGAAATCCAACGACAATTGATTGTCAACCACATGAAAACTCTTTCTGTGGTGTTCGGTGAGTCCGTATCGACGGATAGCCTCTCTGTGTTCTTCCGTGGGGTACCCTTTATTACTGCTCCACTGATACTTGGGGTCTTGTTCGTGTAGGAGGTTCATGTAGTCATCCCGATAAGTCTTGGCCAGGATAGAGGCAGCCGCTATCGACAGGTAGAGGCCGTCTCCTTTTACCACGCACGTATGGGGGATTTCCGGGTAGTTCAGGAAATGCCTGGCTTCCACCTGATGATGCGGTAGTTTGTATAGGGGTAGTTGTTTGATGTAGCGAAAACGATTGCCGTCTATCAGTAAATGCGTTGGTTGAAGGCTCAAGTGGTGTATGGCCCTGTGCATGGCCAAGTAGGAGGCATTCAGGATATTAAGTTTGTCGATTTCTGCCGCTTCCACGATGCCCAGACTCCAGGCCAGCGCTTCCGACTCAATGAGGGGTCTGAGTGCGTAACGCTGCTTTTCCGTCAATTGTTTGGAATCGTTCAACACCTCGTTGGCGAAGTCCTTTGGCAGGATGACAGCAGCGGCGTAAACAGGCCCGGCCAGACAACCCCTGCCGGCTTCGTCGCAGCCTGCCTCAAGCAGGTGTTCGTTCAGATAGGGCAACAACATGAGGCTTCCCGGTGTTTATTCAGCATAAATTACATGTAAGACGGTCGCTCCCACCGCTTCCAAGGTTCGAGGGTCGATTTTGTCGAGGGTGTCATAGAGCGTGTGCCAATAATCAACAAAGCCGTGAATCCTGGTAGGGTCGTAATCAATGATATTGATACAGGGGATGCCGGTCAACCGGTACACAAACAGATGGTCGTCAGTGACGGCTCCACCCCGCCTGGGCTGGAACAGGTTGTTGTATCCCAGTGAAGCCGCTGTAGACCAGACCTTTCCAACCACAGATTGGGCAAATTGCAGGGAGTATTGCTCCCATAGAAAGAGTGGATTGGTATCACCCACCATGTCCAACAAAATACCGAATTTGGCGGTGTAACCGTTCGCCTTGGCGGTTTTGGCCCAGTATTGGGAACCCAATCCCCAACTGCTTTCGGTGTGTACTCCTTCATACCAGGTTGGGGTTCCATAATCTTCGGCATCAAACAGGACGATATCGACACCAACAGTAGGTTGTTGGTCAGCAAGGGCTTGTCCAAGAACCCTGGCGATTTCCAACAGGACACCCACACCGCTGGCTCCGTCGTTGGCTCCCATGACGGGTTTTTTATGGTTGGCAGGGTCAGGGTCGTAATCAGCCCATGGTCTTGAATCCCAGTGAGCACAGAGTAGAATTCTGCTGGTTTTATCCGGTAAAAACGAGCCAATGATGTTGGTCGCTTGCAACGTGGTACCATCGAAGGCTGTCAAGGAGGCTGTCTGCGTTGTGACGGCCGCGCCAAAAGTGGTCAGGGTGTTGACAAGGTACTCCCTGCATGCTTTGTGAGCGGCCGTGTTGGGTACTCTTGGTCCAAAGAGGGTTTGTTCTTTGACATACTGCCAGGCACTGTCGCCGGAAAAAGCAGGAACCTCCAGGTTGGATGGTTGAGGCTCCACCGTTTTTTTGGCTGTTGATTGACAGGAAAACAAGCTAAAGAAGCAGAGTACTGGAATCAAGCTACGTAAGACGGACATAGTGGGTGTTTTTATTCGGTCAAGTATTGCATGTAGGCTCCTGTTTCATCGATGGAGAGTGTGACTGGTTGACCGCACAGCAGGGGAATGTTACGATCGGTATGCCCGACGGGTAGGTCGAAACAGACGGGGTAGGTATAATCAGCAACAGTATCGGCAATCAATTCGTAGACAGTCTTATGCATGAGTGGATCTTCTTCGTAGCCTGAAAATTGACCGACCATCAATCCTCCTAACCTGGCAAGCACACCACCAAATTTCAGGTTGTGCATCATCCTGTCAATGGCGTACGGTTTTTCTCCCACATCTTCCAAAAACAGCAGACTGCCGGCTGGAATGTTGTCGAGGGGAGTGCCTCTTAGGCTGAGGAGGATGGACAGGTTGCCTCCTCTTAGTTGTCCCACTGCATGGCCAGCACGGTTCAGGGGGTGGGCTGGTAGGGTTAAAGGTGGTCTTTCACCTGACAGCAGTTGGCGCAACAGCACCAGCGGTTGTTGTTCCGTTGGAAACAGACCTGTCACGTCACCTTGCGCCAAACGCTTGGCCATGCCTCCGTGGATCGAGGCATAGCCGTTGATTTGTAACAGGCAGTGCAGCAGGGTGATGTCGCTAAATCCAATCAGCCATTTCGGGTGTTTTCCAAAGCCTTCCAATGAGAGTTTGTCTACCAATTGGATGCTGCCATAGCCTCCTCGGGTACAAAAGATGGCGCGGCATTCGGGGTCGTCCAACGCTACTTGAAGGTCGTGCAGCCTGGCTTCTGTTTCACCGGCAAACCGGCCGTATATGGCTGTGGCAGAAACACCTGTTTTCACCTTCAATCCCCAGTTCATGAGTGTGTTGGCCGCACCTTCTACCAAGGCGGAATCAATGACACCGGCCGGAGAAACCAGCCAGACAAGGTCGTTTGGTTGAAGAGGCTTAGGAGCAATCATTGGGCTGTGGAAAGGTTACGGGCAAAAGTACGTAATTTCAATGGTATCCGGAAAAAGCACCATTTATATTACAAAATATAATATAACTATTCGCCCAATTGAAAAAAGTGCGTATTTTTGCGCCGTTTTATATCGAATTATCACTGATAAACCACATTTTATGGAAGCATCCGTTTCGGTTGGATCTCGCATTAAAACCATCCGTGAAACCAAGAAACTGACGATTGATCAAGTGGCTGAACGTTCTGGTTTGACCATTGAACAAGTTGAACGCATCGAGAACGATGAAAACCAGCCATCCTTGGCGCCCCTGATTAAAATAGCCAGGGCCTTGGGGGTACGCCTGGGCACTTTTTTGGACGATATGGACAACATGGGCCCCGTGGTC
>DOBD01000060.1:26450-26581 GCA_003506275.1 Bacteroidales bacterium
ATCTGTCGTTTTATTCCATGGCGTTGTCCAAGACGGGGCGTCATATGGAGCCCTTCCTCATCGACATTGATTCGGCTTCCTGCAACGGTTATCAACTTTCCTCACACGAAGGAGAAGAGTTCATCTATGTG
>DOBD01000167.1 GCA_003506275.1 Bacteroidales bacterium
GGTATCCGTAGGTGGCGCCTCCGGCTTTGACCCCCAACTGTAGGTCAACAGACCGATTGACAGAGGGATTGAATGCCCACCATGTAAACACGCCTGACAACCCGTTGACAAACGCATCGTACGTATACTGGTCATCGGTATTAAAGTTGTTCCTGACAAAATCCACATCCAGACTGTACCGTGAGGGTTTATCAAAACGGAGGTGACAGGTCACACCGTCAATTTCCTTGCCCACCTCAAGGCCAGCCCCAAGATTGATGACGGTAAAGTCTTTATCGAGCAAGGCACTTAGTTGGGCCATAGCCATGGGAGACACCATGGTGCACAGCAGTAAAAGCAAAGCTTGTTTCAAACGGGCTGTTGTTCTCATAGGTAGTAGCATTGAACCAGATTTTCGCCCTGCAAATATGCGTTTTTTTTTAGTAACACGGGCATTTTGTAATCTGTACCATCAAAAAAACGGTGTCAGCACTGTTACTGCCGGTTGGGTCCATGGATCCAGCATGGCATTGATCAAACGGATCTCCTGGCAATCGGACAGGTCCTCCAACCGGATAGTTGCTTCCCTGACCAAGCCTTGCCTGATCAGACGTTGCCTGCAGGTGCCGTTCAGCAAATACGTGGAAGGAGTCAACCAGGTAGCATCTTTCAACATGATCACATTACTGAAGGACGTATCGGTCACAAACCCATTCTTGATGAGCAGGACATCATCGGCTCCTCCTCTATTCGCTAAACAGGCGTCCAGGGCTGATCGATCCGTGTATTTGAAGCGGTAGTCCAACGCATCGGCCACCACGGGCATCAGTGTTCTGACAAGTTTGGGGGTATACGGAGTAAACGTAAGAGAATCGATGGAGAGCCCGTATACCAACCTTGCCTTATACACCTCGTCGCCCAGTTGATCAGGAATGATCAGCGAATCAATCAAGGCATCAAGCTTTGATCGATCCTGCGACAGATGGCCATAGTGATGGAGCCAGGTTTGCTCAAGGCGTCGGATGTGGTCCTCCAGATGCTGGAAGCGGTGGTTTTCTACACGGATGCTTTCAATGAATTGGCACATACACTTTCAATTGCATTTCATGATACTCTTCCTCCAATTGGCTCAAGGCGGTGATGCCTCCGCCGCTTTTGTACACCCATCCATCAGGGGTACGTTCAACAAAACGGATAAGCACGGCACTGTCCAGATTTCGACCGTCAAACCGTCCGAACACGCCGGTGTAATACCCACGTTTGTAAGTTTCCACCGACTTAATCAAGGCAACCGTACTGTCTTTCGGAGCCCCTGTAACCGAGCCGGCCGGCAATAAAGAGACAAGTATATTGCCGATATGCTCAGGGTAATCAGCAGGCAGGACACCGGTAATGAGGGAGCTTACTTGTAAGAGACGCCCTCTGTCTGTTCCCACCTCTTCAACATACCTGAAATCCTCCACCTTCACCCTGGAAGCCACACAGCTCAAATCATTACGCAACAAGTCTACTACCGTACTGTGCTCGGCTTTTTCCTTCACATTGTTCAACAATCGTTCCCTGGCATCGGGCAACGTCGCATCAATCGTGCCTTTCATGGGGCAGGTACTGATCACACCATCCTTGATGCGCACAAACGTTTCGGGCGAAAAACACACGAATTCATCCTTGTATTTCAGCTTATACTTGGCACGAGCCTTATCGTACAAATCATCCAGGTCGGTGGAAAGGTTGACCGCTGTCTGACAGGTCAGGTTGACCAAATAGGTGTCACCCCGCTTCAACGCGGTCATCATTCGGTTGAATTGCTTGGTGTAGCTGTGAAATGAATAGGGGATTTTAACCTGCAGCAGTGCATCAGACCTCGTCATATCAGGACGCAAGCCTCCTTGTCTGTTTTCCAGGTTTGATTCATCAGACAGCTGATAGCGTAGCAAGCCTGTCTCAACGTCTTCCAAGGCCCATACCTTGGGGCGGGTCAGGTCAAAATCCAACAGAAACAGAAAGGGTTTACCCTCCCTGCCATAGGTATTCATTTGCTCTATGGCTGTCTTCAACTGTCTCACGTCTTGACAAAGGTAGGGATTGTTGCAGCAAGTCACCCTGTTGTAAAACATTTTCTCACCCCAAGATATTGATTCATCAAACGATTTCAACTACATTCGCAGTTAAAGGTTATGCGCCATGAACACCCAAGAGCTCGAAATTCTGTTCGACATACTTATCAAGTCTTCTACCACGTGCAGCATTCTGGTCGATTTGAACGGCACTATTATCCGTTTCAACGAGGCTTATAGGCAATTAATTGGCTATACGGATGAGGAAATCAGGGGCAAGGACTTTACGGTATACGAATCAGAGGCGGTTTACCAACGGGAAATCGGCTTTATGAACGAATTGTTGAAAGGCAAACGCAGTGACATCAAGTATGAGTCCACCCGTCTGACCAAGGATGGCCGCATCATCCCGGTAGAAGTGACAGCGCTCCTTTTCACCGATAAAAACGGGCAGGCTGAGTTTGCCCTCAAACGCATTGAAGACATCTCAACCCGGGTGCAATCGGAAGAAATCAGCCGCAACCAGATGTTCTTCCTTAACACCCTGTTGGAGGAGGTGCCCCTCAGTATTTATTTCAAGGACAAGAAAAGCCGCTTTCTGCTGAACAGCAAGGAGCACCTGGCCTTGTTGGGAGAAACCAGCATGAACGCACTCAGGGGTAAAACCGATTTTGATTACTTCGCCCCTGAGCACGCTCAAAAAGCCCTCAACGATGAACAACACATCATGGAAACGGGGCACACCATCAATGTGGTAGAGAAAATAATTGACATGAATGGCAAGGTGCGTTGGGGACAAACCATCAAGAACGTACTCAAGGACCAAAACGGAGAAGTGCTGGGCACCTTCGGCATAACCAGAGACATCACCGAACTCAAGGAAGCACAGGATGCGCTGGAGGCCGCCAACCTCGATCTGCATGCCAAGAACAAACAACTTGAAGTCGCCATCGACGAACTGGGGCACACTCAGAACAAACTCGTTTTTGCCGAGAAAATGGCCGCCTTGGGCAGTCTGATCGGAGGCATCGCTCACGAAATCAACACCCCCCTTGGAGCCATCAAGGCCAGTTCGGGCAACATCATGGAGGTTGTTGAGAAAATCAACCATGATCTGCCCTGGCTCATTGAGCATGCGACACCCCTTGAAACCCATTGGCTGTTCAAACTGCTTTCCGAAGCCGATGCAAGAGACATTTCTGTCTTTTCCAAAGAAGAACGGCAACAAAAAAGGGTCTTGTCTGAACTATTGGAAACCAATGGTATTGAAAACGCTCAGGTCGTGGCCGATACCATCGTCTCCCTCAAGTTACACTATACCAATGACACCTACCTGTCCCTTTTGAAACAACCCAATGCTCAGCGTCTGCTTCAAATCCTCAAGGTCCTTTTCTCACTCAAACGCAACACCAACAACATCGCTGTTTCTGTGGAAAAGGCATCCAATGTCGTCAAAGCCTTGAAGAGTTATATCTACAAGAATGCGACGGGAGAATTTGAAACCGTTGATTTGACAGAAACCATCAACACCGTCCTGGTTTTGACGGCCAACATGATCAAGCACTCCAAAACTGAGGTAATCACCAAATTTTCATCGATTCCACCGGTAAAATGTCAACAGGATGAGATTTGTCAGGTTTGGACCAACATCATCACCAATGCCGTTCAGGCCATGGGTGAAGGAGGCAAACTGGAGATAGCCCTCACTTACCAGAAAGAAAAGGGATCGGTGTTGGCCACATTCAGCGACAACGGCCCCGGCATGCCTGAAACCATCAGAAACCGCGTATTCGAACCCTTCTTCACGACGAAACCGAAAGGACAAGGTACGGGTATGGGGCTGGACATTTCCCATCAGATTATCGAGCGTCATAATGGCCGTATCGATGTCACATCCTCACCGGGAGAAGGCACCACCTTCTTCATTGAACTCCCACTTATACCGTAGTCTCACCACGCCAAACCAATAAACCACTATGAAACAAGCCATCATCTGCATCGACGATGAGGACATCATCCTCGAGGCATTGAAAGACCAACTGGGCTCCTTTTTTGAACATCAATACCTGATTGAAACGTCGACAACCGCCGAAGAAGCACTGGAAATCTACGATGAACTCAAGGAAGACGGCTACGATATTCCTGTTGTTATCTCCGACTACCTCATGCCTGCGATGCGAGGGGACGAACTACTCATCAAAGTACATGAGAAAAACCCAAAAACGCTGAAGATACTCCTCACCGGCCATGCAAACATCGAAGGCATCACGAACGCCATCAACAGGGCCAACCTGTACCGTTACATTCCCAAACCCTGGGACAAGGACGACCTGATCCTGACAGTCAGGGAAGCCGTACGCAGCTTCCTGCAGGAAGAGGAAATCAAGCAGAAAAACGCCGAGTTGCAAGCCATCAATGAAAACCTGGAAAAATTGGTCGAGGAACGTACGGCAGCGTTGGAACAGGCTAATGCCACCAAGGATAAATTCTTCTCCATCATTGCCCACGATATGAAAGACAACTTCGGTGGTTTGTTGGGGTACATGGAGATGTTGACCACCGAATACGACCGCTTCGGGGAAGAAGAGAAACGCGCCATGGTCAACACCATCGACGACCTCTCTCAACAACTGTACAAGCTGTTGCACAACCTCCTGGAGTGGGCAAACATCCAGACGGGCACCATGGCCTTTAACCCATCCAATTTTCCATTGAATGCCTTTATTCTCGATGAAATCACCTTATTGAACAATTATGCTGATGCGAAGGGACAAACCCTGATGTTCAAACAGAGCGAGGAAGTCATGGTTTTTGGCGATGAAAGCATGATATCCTCCGTATTACGCAACGTCGTGATGAATGCCGTCAAGTTTACCGCACCCAAAGGTGCCATCGAGATCAGTGTTTCCAAGACTGGCAACCAGGCCTGTGTCATGGTTGAAGACAACGGAATCGGCATTTCACCCGACAACCTCAAACGCTTGTTCAAGGTGAATGAATCGGTAAAAACCTACGGTACGAATCAAGAATCCGGTACTGGTTTAGGATTGATCCTTTGCAAGGAATTCATCGAAAAAAACGGGGGTACCATTTCCATTACTTCTGAGGTCGGCTCAGGAACCACGGTAACGTTTACCATCCCCTTGTTCGGGCATTGATCGATAAAAAAGCTCCTCAAACAACACCGCCATGTCAGTGTTTCAACGCGTATTCCGCTTCTATTACGAAGGCTTCAAGGGTATGACCCTGGGGAAGACGCTATGGGCGATCATTCTGATCAAACTCTTCATCATGTTCGCCATTCTCAAAGTCTTCTTTTTCCCCGATTTTCTGAACAGCCGGTTTGAAAGTGCCGAAGAAAAAGCTGCTTACGTCGGGGAACAACTGACAGAACAGCGAAAACCTTAATCTAACCACTATGGATACAGCTTCTTTTTCATTGGTCGATCTGTCACGTGCCCAGTTTGCGCTGACAGCTATGTATCACTGGTTATTCGTGCCTATGACACTGGGGTTGGGTGTCATCATAGGCATCATGGAAACATTTTATTACAAAACCGGAAATCCGGAATGGAAGCGGATAACCCAATTTTGGATGAAGCTCTTCGGCATCAACTTTGCCATCGGGGTAGCCACCGGCATCATCCTGGAATTTGAGTTTGGTACCAACTGGTCCAACTACAGCTGGTTTGTGGGCGATATCTTTGGGGCACCCCTGGCGATTGAAGGCATATTGGCCTTTTTCATGGAAGCCACCTTCATCGCCATCATGTTTTTTGGTTGGAACAAAGTCAGCAAAGGGGTTCACCTGATGGCTACCTGGTTGACGGTAATTGGCGCAACGCTTTCAGCCTTGTGGATACTGGTAGCCAACGCCTGGATGCAATTTCCAGACGGTATGACCTTCAACCCGGACACCATGCGCAACGAGATGGCCGACTTTTGGGCCGTGTTGCTTTCACCGGTGGCCATCAACAAATTCCTGCATACGGTCTTTTCCAGCTGGATCGTTGGCAGCGCCTTCTGTTTGGGAGTCAGCGCTTGGTTCCTTCTTAAAAAGCGTGAACACAGCCTGGCCACCAAAAGCATCCTCATCGCCTCTGTTTTTGGTTTCTCAGGGGCCTTCCTGACTGCCATTACCGGTGATGGATCGGCCTACCAGGTGGCTCAGCGCCAACCCATGAAGCTGGCAGCCATGGAAGGGCTTTATCAAGGCAAGGAAGGCGCCGGGCTCGTTGCTTTCGGGGTACTGAACCCAGCCAAGGAGGCATACAACGACAGCATCAATCCCTTTCTGATGAAAATAGAGATACCCAAGGTGTTATCGTATTTATCATTCAGGGATATGAACGCCTTTGTCCCTGGCATCACTGATTTGATGGAAGGGGGTTATGACCAACTTCTGGCCGATGGGACCACGGTAAAAGCGCTTTCTGCCGATGAAAAAATGCAACGGGGTAACAAAGCCGTTGAAGCCCTGGCTGCCTATAAAACGGCCAAGACAGCTCAAAACGACAGTTTGGCCGCTGTACACCGGGCTGAAATGGAAGCTCATTACCCTTGGTTTGGTTATGGATTCATTCCCGAAAAGAATGACCTCATACCCCCCGTCTCCTTGGTCTTTTACACGTTTCACATCATGGTGATACTGGGATTTTTCTTCCTGGGCCTGTTCCTGTTGACGGGATGGCTGAGTTGGAAGGATACACTCCACCAACAGCGATGGCTGCTATGGATAGCCCTTTTGGGTATCCCACTGGCCTGGATCTGTTCTGAAAGCGGTTGGATTGTTGCCGAAGTGGGCCGTCAACCCTGGGTCATCCAGGATATCATGCCCACTTACGCGGCTGTTTCTGCCTTGAATCCCACCTCTGTACTGGTCACCTTCATCTTGTTCGCCGTTTTGTTTACCGTGCTACTCATTGCCGAAATCGGCATCATTCTGAAACAGATCCGTAAGGGACCTGAAGACGTTCACTAACCTAATTCTTGTGCCATGGACTACGCGTTCCTACAACATTATTGGTGGTTTATCATCGCCCTGCTGGGCGGCCTCCTGGTTTTTCTGTTGTTCGTTCAAGGTGGGCAAACCCTGCTGTATCAAGTGGGAAAAACACAGCTTGAGCAAACCATGCTGATCAATACGCTGGGGCGTAAATGGGAATTCACGTTCACAACCCTGGTCACTTTTGGTGGTGCCTTATTTGCCGCTTTCCCCTTGTATTACGCCACCAGTTTCGGTGGAGCATACTGGCTATGGATGCTCATTCTGTTCTGTTTCATCATCCAGGCTGTTTCCTACGAATACCGGATGAAGAAGGGGAACTTATTGGGACAACGTACCTATGAAGCCTTTCTGATGATCAATGGTGTGGGTGGTTTGGTTTTCCTGGGTGTCGCCGTTGGTATGTTTTTTACCGGAGGGGATTTTCTCATCAACAAAAGCAACCTGGCCAATCCGGGCAACCCCGTCATCGCCAGCTGGGCCAATCCCTGGCACGGCTTGGAAGCCATATTAAACATCCAGAACCTACTGTTGGGACTGACGCTTTTCTTTCTGGCCAGAACGCAAGCCGCCCTCTATTTCATCAACAGCATTGACCATGAGGCCATCGTGTTGCGCGCACGCCAGCATATGAAACGGAATGCCGTGCCCTTCCTCCTGCTTTTTGT
>DOBD01000243.1:0-7219 GCA_003506275.1 Bacteroidales bacterium
CCATGGGATGGCAACCCTCCGAAGTCGGGGTGCCATCCCTTAGGAACCCCGCCTAGGGGAGCGGGATCGTAGGACAAAAAAAGGTGCTTCAAATGAGGCACCTTTTCTATTATGACAGGGATGACAGTTGTCAGTCTTTTTCCTGTTGCAGGGCTTCGTATTCCTTGAGTAGTTTGTCCTGAACGTCCGCGGGTACGAGTTCGTAGGAGGCAAATTTCATGCTGAAAGAAGCACGGCCACCAGTGAGCGAACTGAGCGTTGTAGAGTAGTTGGACATTTCCTTCAAGGGTACCTTGGCGGAGAGTTTTTCGTAGCCCTTCTCGCTGTTCATACCCATGATCATGGCACGCCTGCCTTGCAGGTCACCCATGACATCGCCCATGCGGTCGCCAGGCACCTGAACTTCCACATCGTAAATGGGTTCAAGGATTTTTGGCCCGGCTTGTTTGAAGGCTTCGCTGAAGGCATTACGACCAGCCAACATAAAGGAAATTTCATTGGAATCCACGGGGTGCATCTTGCCATCGTACACGATGACACGTACATCCCTGGCGTAAGAACCGGTTAAGGGGCCTTGTTCCATGCGAGACATAATACCCTTGAGAATGGCCGGCATAAAGCGAGCATCAATGGAGCCACCTACGATGCTGTTGATGAACACCAGTTTACCGCCCCAGTCCAAGGTTATTTCCTGGGTGTCGCGCACGGAAATCTTGAACTCCTGACCACCAAACCGATAGACTTCGGGGGTGGGCACGCCTTCCACAAAGGGTTCGACTATCAGGTGAACTTCACCGAACTGACCGGCACCACCCGATTGCTTCTTATGCCTGTAATCGGCCCTGGCTGACTTGGTGATGGTTTCGCGGTAGGGGATTCTGGGTTCCAGGTATTGAACCTGCAACTTCTCGTTGTTCTCGATGCGCCATTTAAGGGTTCTGAGGTGGAATTCTCCCTGACCATGTACGATGGTTTGCTTCAGCTCTTTGGATTGTTCGATAATCCAGGTGGGATCTTCCTCGCGCATGCGATTCAGGATGCTCATCATTTTTTCCACGTCGGCTTCATTGACGGGTTTGATGGCCCTGCGGTATTTGGGTTCAGGGTACTTGATGAACTTAAAGGTGTGCTCGCCCCCTTTGCCGTTCAGGGTGTTGCCTGTCTTAACGTCCTTCAACTTCACAGTAGCGCCGATGTCACCGGCTACCAGTTCTTCAATCTTGATACGGTTGGAACCGGCCACGCAGAATAGTTGGGCGATGCGTTCCTTGGAACCGCGGTCACTGTTGAGCAGGTCGTCGCCTTCCTTGATCTTGCCGGACATAACCCGGAAATAGTTAACTTCACCAATGTGGGGTTCCACCGAGGTCTTGAAGAAAAAGACACTGGCTGGTCCGTTGGGGTCGGGATTAACGCTTTCACCCTTAGTGTTGGTATAGTGAGGCATGTCGGTCACATAGGGGGCGACATTTCCTAAAAATTCCATCAAGCGCCGAACGCCCATCGCTTTGTTGGCAGACACGCAAAAAACAGGAAAGAGGCTGCGGGTTACCAGCCCTTCACGCATTCCCAATCTGATGTCGTCTTCGGTCAGGGGTTCTTCGGCGAAAAATTTTTCCATCAACGCCTCGTCGTTTTCAGCAGCGGCTTCTACCAAAGCAGCTCTCATGGCTTCAGCTTTGGCCATCTCACCGGCAGGTATATCATCGAGTGTAGGGGCACCACCTTCGGGACCCCAGGTAAGGCGTTTCATCAGGATAACGTCGATCAGGCTGTTGAAACCTGGTCCGGTAGCCAGCGGATATTGAACAGGCAACACCTTATTGCCGTAGTTCTCGCGGAGTTGCTCGAGGATTTGCTCGAAATCAGTCTTTTCGTGATCCAGTTGGTTCACGACAAAGATAGCCGGCTTGTTGTACTTGTCGGTGTTTCTGAAACTATGGTCGGTACCAACTTCAACCCCATACTGACCATTGATGAGGATGATGGCCGTATCGGTCACGTTCAAGGCGGTTACTGTGCCACCCACGAAGTCGTCAGCCCCTGGGCAGTCGATGAAATTCAGCTTCTTGCCGTTCCACTCCACGTGAAAAACCGTGGCGAAAACAGAATAGCCATACTCGTGTTCTACCGGGAAATAGTCACATACGGTGTTTTGAGCCTCAACGGTCCCGCGACGTTTTATCAAACCACCCTCGAAAAGCATCGCTTCTGCGAGAGTGGTTTTCCCGGCTCCAGAACTCCCCAACAGGGAGAGATTCTTAATTTCATTGGTTTGATACACTTTCATACAATTGTCTTTATAGTGTTACAGTTTAGACAAGGACCCTTGGAAAAAAGGCTCCGCAAAGTATAAAAATCAAGGAGCAAATCCAATTCTACAATAGTGTTACAAAACATTGTTTTACAGCATAAATACGCTCATAACCGTATCAATCAGGGGAGTCGAGCGGAATTTGGTTGTTTTTACGGGTAAATCCTTACCTTTGTCTTAAACAACCACTACCTGGCAACCATGGCTCTGGAAATTGAACGGAAATTTTTGGTCAAAGGACCTTTTCAGGCGTTGGCCACACGGAGGATCAGCATCAGGCAAGGGTACCTGCCCACTACGTCAGCCTGTTCGGTGCGCATACGGCTGGAAGATGAACAGGCCTGGCTTACCATCAAAGGCAAGGGTAACGCATCGGGCACCACTCGCTACGAGTGGGAAAAGAGCATCGATCCCGGTGAAGCCAACGAACTGTTGGCCCTCTGTACGGGTCACCTCATTGATAAAGAGCGATTCCTGGTACCGGTCGGAACACATACGTTTGAAGTTGATGTCTTTTGGGGTGTCAACGAAGGCCTGGTGGTGGCCGAGATTGAATTGTCCGACGAGAACGAAGTGTTTGAACGCCCAGACTGGCTGGGAGCAGAAGTAACCGGTGAAAAGCGCTACTACAACGCCAGCCTGACTGTTCACCCCTTCCGGGAATGGACTCATTGACAGCCCTGATTTATCTACAACGTCACGACTTTCTCAACCCTTTCTACCATGAACGAATTCAGCTTGCCCGATGGATTGACCGATGTGGTGTTGGTCCTGATTTTCTCTTTATTGATTGGTTTGTCGCAGCGTCGTCTCAACCTGAACAAAACAACGACCCTGTTTGGTACCGACCGTACTTTTACCTTGATTGGTCTGCTCGGTTACCTGCTCTATCATTTCAAGCCGGATGATTTCAGCCTTTTTGCAGGGGGCGGCTTGGTACTGGCGCTGCTGCTGGGGCTCAATTATTACATGAAAATGACCAGGGAAAGCGATTATGGCATGACGGCCATCATCACCGCCCTTATCACCTACTGCATGGGGCCCTTGGTTTGTCTGACCCCATCCTGGTTTTATGTATCCGTGGTGGTGGTCATTTTGTTGCTCTCGGAAATGAAGTCCACGTTCGTGGAGTTGGCCCAAAAAATGAATAACGATGAATTTATCACGCTGGCAAAATTCCTGCTCATCGCCTTCATCATTCTGCCTATGTTGCCGGATGAACGCATCATCCCGGAAATCAGCCTGACACCCTACCGCATCTGGCTGGCCACGGTTATCGTCTCGGCTATTTCCTACATCAGCTACCTGCTCAGGCAATATGTGTTTCATGAATCCGGCGTCCTTGTTTCCGGCATTATCGGTGGCTTGTACAGCAGCACGGCCACCATTACCATCCTGTCACGTAAAAGTAAGACAGCGCCCGCCGACAAATTGCCTGACTACCTTACAGCCATGTACATGGCCATTGGCATGATGTTCCTACGGTTGATGATCATCATTGCCATTTTCAATTGGTCGGTTTTTTCCAACCTACTGTTCCCCATGTCCTTCATGATGCTGTTTTCCTGTGGTGTAGGGCTGTTCACCTACTTTAAAAACAGGAAAACCTCCCGGTTGTCGGTTGAAAAAGACGACGATTCCAACGTAAAAGAGTCCAGGGACAATCCCCTTGAGTTTAAGGTGGCCTTGATTTTCGCCTTTCTGTTCGTGCTGTTTTCCTTACTCACTCACTATGCCGTGGTCTACATCGGCACCAAAGGAATCAACCTCCTGTCGTTGGTGGCTGGCTTTGGTGATATCACCCCCTTTGTACTTAACTTGTTGGAAGGGGACTTTTCGGGAGTAACGGTTCATATGATGGTTTCTGCCATCTTGCTGGCTACATTGAGCAACAATCTGATTAAGATGACCTACGCCATCGGCTTTTCCGGAGGGCGCCGGGAATTGACGCAGCCTTTGTTGAGGGGTTTTCTGACCATAGGCTTGGTCAATGCTTTGGTGTACCTGTTATGCCTGCTGTTTTAAGAACGTTTACTCGTCAAACACATCCACCAGCAAAGCGTCTTCGTCAAAATAGGGATTCTCGTTGAAACAATGGACTTTGTAAAATTTGACCGGATCTAGCTTGACGTCTTTTGAGCGTGGTTGGCAACTTTTGTAAAAGGCGTTGGGCTTAAAGGCGATGACCTGTAACCCTACGTGTCCTCTTTCGTTGAGCGTGTCACGGTTGAAGGTTTCCAGGTAACACTTGGTGTTGGGTTCTATGCTGCCTGACTGCAGGGTCATCCACGCCTGGTTAGTGACTACTGCATAGTTGAACAACAACTCATAGGGACTGTCGTTGATGAGATAACACTCGACGGCTGCCTCATTGAATGCCTTGTCTTCCTCAGGCAAATAGGCCAGCTTGACCACCAGGCGTTCACCAGCCAGATTGATGGGTGGACGCTTGGTTATAAGGGTGGGTTTTTCCTGTTCAGGTTCTTTTTTGATCGGCGCAGGGGCTTTGGTTGGCACTACCTGTCTGACAGGTTTTTCTTCGGGTTGGACCACCACACATTGTCGCCGTAAGACCGGTGTTTCAAAACCATCTGCTTCGAGTACCACCACCAGGTCTTTGCCTTTGAAGGCCGTTATAATTCCTCCGCCTACGGCATCGAGGTAGCGGACGCGATCGCCTATGTTCAGTTCCATCGTTACTTGTTGATTATGAGTTTTCCACTGGCTTGTTCTCCATTGGCATAGGCCACACGTATAAGGTAAAGGCCTTCCTCCATGCCGGCCGCACCGATGCTCAGGGTGGTCAGACCATTGACAACTTCATGCTTGACTTGTCGCCCGTCCAGTTTATAGATAGCTACACGGACCACGGGAACTTCAGCAGCAAGGCGGATCTGTTGGGTGCCGGGCTCGAAAACAAGGGCCAGAGAGCCATGATGCCCAGCCTTCGGTGTTGTTATCAGGTTGTAGACACCACCATCCAACTGTGCTTCAGTGATGTGTTGGACCAGGCTGTTCAAATAGACTTCCAAATAGGTATAGCCTTCTTCATTCAATTGATTGGCTGTTTTACCCGGGTGATTGGCTTCCAACCAGCCGTCGGGGATACCATCCCTGTTGGAGTCGGCTGGTGCCTCGGTAGAGGTGTAGGTTGGCCAGCCACCCACGTCTGACTGGGTGTCGATCAAACCGTTCTTACTACCGTTGGAACCAGTAAAGGTATACGTCCCTTGGGTAACCTCCCGGACAATGCGTCGGTCGATGGTATCTCGTTTCAATGAGGCACCGACATGAGCCAGGACCCGTTCGTAGGCCAGGGCTGCCGTATGTTGGGTGATGGGTTTGACGGCATAAGGCACCGACACCAAACAAGAGTCCAAGGGAAAGCCCGTTTTATTGGTGACGCCGTTTCGATTGTTGTTGGTCACCGTGGCGTTGTTATGCATGACGTTGCCGGTAAGATAAAACCTTCCATGGCGGGGATAGTAAGCAGTGGAAGTATCGATATCAATTTGTACCAGTCTTGCTTTAGACCCGCTACTGGTGGCGGGGCCAGGCTTGAAATAGTTATTCACTACATTGTACTTACCGACTGCTTCACCGCCGTAACCGCTGTTGGCACCCCAGTTGTAGATCACATTGTTACGGTAGTCCATACGCTCCTCGTCGAAGGGGTTGTTATAGTCAAGCCCACTACGTTTCCAGCCGTTATAGCGGGGGTTGCGGCTATCATGATGAGCCAGCAGGTTGTGGTGGAAGGTTGCGTTCTTACCACCCCAAAGACCTCCGTAACCGTGCGTACCTTTGCCGTGAATGGAAATACGCAACGATTCGGAGAGCAGACACCACTGCATGGTGAAGTTTTGATTGGAATAAAAGGAGGCACATTCATCCACCGACCAACTCATGGAACAATGGTCCAGCATGATGTTGGAACGGTAGCGACCCCAAATGGCATCAGACTCCACGTTGTTGACATCTCCCAGTCTGAAACGCAGGTAGCGGATGATGATGTTATCGGCGTTCACCGTCACATCATAGCCTTTCAGGCAGATGCCATCGCCCGGAGCTGTTTGTCCGGCGATGGTCACGTCACCCTTGCTGATACTCAGGCGGCTGTTCAGGCTGATGACACCGGACACCTTGAACAAAATGGTACGTTTGCCGGATTGACCCAGACACCAACGCAGGGTGCCTTCCTTGGTGGTACTGTTGCCCGTGTTGGTATCGTCCAGGCTGGTAACGTAATACACCGCACCGCCTCTACCTCCTGTGGTGAACATGCCACCGCCTTCGGCTCCCGGGAAAGCCGGTGTTTGAGCATTCAATGCAATCCCTGTCATCAGACAGACTATGCTGATTAAGTGCTTGATAAGATTCTTATTCATGACTGGTCATTTGTTCGAACTGCAAAGGTGCGTTTTTTCCAGTTTTCAGGGGGAGAAAAATTGCTAAAACAGGTGGTAAAAATGACACATGACTGCGCATTCTGGACATATTTGTGCTTTTTTGTGGGCAATAAGGCTCTGAAAGGGTTCAAACGGTGATTTTTTTTCAAAAAAATACGCTTAAAGTGTTTGCCATGTGAATCATTGTCTTAAATTTGCATCATTCTTAACTATTAAACCCTAAGTCATGAACGCATTATTGGAAAAAGCTAACGGGCTGATCGCCGAATTTCAGAAGAATGCAGCTGCTCAAGCTGCCAATGGTAACAAGGCTGCAGGTGCCCGTGCCAGGAAAGAATCATTGGAAATTGAAAAGTTGATGAAAGAATTCAGGAAAGCCTCTATCGAAGCTTCAAAAAAGTAAATTTTTCCATCTGATTACGACGAAGCCACCCTGTTGAGGTGGCTTTGTTCGTTTTTGGGCAGGTTGTGTGAAATGAGTGTTAAATACACACTC
>DOBD01000243.1:7224-11946 GCA_003506275.1 Bacteroidales bacterium
ACCACCACCACCATGAAAACACCCCTGCTGGCCAGGATTTTCTTTTGTGCCACCTTGATTGCCAACACCGTCTTTTCACAAACTCCTGTATCACAAACAACCTCCTCCTCGTTCAAAGAGTGGGCTCTGACGCCACCCATGGGCTGGAACAGCTGGGACTGTTACGGCCCGACCGTTACTGAAGCTGAAGTCAAAGCCAACGCCGACTACATGGCCAAACACCTGAAAGAGTACGGCTGGGAATACATCGTGGTCGATATTCGATGGAACATCCAGAACGATAAAGCGGGTGGCTACAACGAAACAGATCCTATCTATACACTCGACGCTTACGGCCGCTACCTTCCCGCCCCTAACCGCTTTCCTTCATCAGTAGACGGGATTGGATTCAAAGCGTTGGCCGATTATATCCATGAAAAGGGGTTGAAGTTTGGTATCCACATCATGCGGGGTGTGCCCAAAATGGCCGTGGAGCGCAAACTCCCAATTCTGGGGGTTCCAGGCGTCACTGCCGACCAGATTCACTCCAAGGAGCACCAATGCCGCTGGTTACGTGACAATTACACCATCGTGGCTGGTCATCCTGGTTCGCAGGCTTACTATAACTCCATTTTTGAACTTTATGCTTCCTGGGGAGTTGATTTCATCAAGATTGACGACTTGTCTGCTCCCATTTACCACAAGGACGAGGTGGAAATGATTCGCAAAGCCATCGACCGCTGTGGTCGTCCCATTGTTTTGAGCACCTCTCCTGGCGAAACACCACCGTCAGCCGGCCCTCACGTAAGCCAACACGCCAATATGTGGCGTATGGTCAACGATGTCTGGGATGTGTGGCGCGATATCCCTCACCTGCTCCGTATCGCACAGGATTGGTACCCCTACATCGCTCCGGGTACCTGGCCTGACTGCGACATGATTCCGCTGGGTCGTATTTCAATTCGGGGCGAACGGGGCAACGACCGCATGACCCGCCTTACGATAGACGAGCAATATAGCCTGATGACGTTGTTCACCATCTTCAAGTCACCGCTTATGTTTGGTGGCGATCTCCCCAGCAACGATGCATTTACGTTGTCGTTGCTTACCAACAAGGACGTTCTTCGCATGCACCGGGAAAGTAGTCGGGTGCGTCAATTGTTTCAGACAGACAACAAGGTGGCCATCAGCTCGGTCAATGAAATCACGGGGGAAGTGTACCTGGCTTTGTTTAACACCGGTGAAACGGAACAATCGTTCAGTCTTGATTTGGTTCAATACGGTTTGCCTGTCAATGCCAAAGTGATTGATTTGTGGACTGGCAAGAAGGCGGGGAAGGTCAATGGGGCGTTTGAAATGGCATTGGGGCCGCACGCGAGTGGGTTGTTTGTGTTTTCGCGCCGCTGACGCGACGCGCCCCCGTGCTGTTGCGCCGCTGACGCGACGCTCTAACCCCCTGGCATTGCGCCGCCTTCGGCAGCGTAATCCCAATTCAAAAGGCATTGCGCNNGGCGTCGCGATCCCGAGGGGGGAACCTGCAATAAAAAGGAAGTCAGCAACCCGGGGGGCTTTTTCAAAGTCCCCCGGGTTGCTGACCTTTGAAACGAACGCAGCCCGTTGGCAAGTGAACTTGCCACGGGCTGTGTTGTTTCAAAGGCCCCCTTTCGGGGGCTTCCTTTTTATTGCGGAGAGTGAGGGATTCGAACCCCCGGTACCCCGAAGGGTACAACAGATTTCGAGTCTGCCCCGATCGACCACTCTGGCAACTCTCCGTAGGGTCGATAATGAGGCGACAAAGGTATCGAAATTTTGGCAAAAAAAGACGGGGCGGCTGAAAAGTTCGGGCAGGTAGGCTCAATTTTTTTATCTTTGCATGACGTCGCACATACCATGTCCCTCAAAAAGAAGCACCATTACTCCATACTGGCCGGCCTAGTCATCATCCTGGGTCTCACAGGCCTGTTTTTCCCATGGGGGAGCAGGGATGAAGCCCAACTTGACTGCAACATCGCCGAAGAAGGCACACGCTTCCTGGGCATACGGGTGGATACCTTGACCATGGTAGAAGGCCGTTTGTCATCAGGGACTACCTTATCCGTCCTATTCAGTCAATACGATGTGTCGAATGCGTTGATCGACAAAACCATCAGTGTTTCCAAGGATATCTTTGACCCACGACGTATCAAGGCTGGCCAACCCTACTACGCCTTTTTTACCGACGACAGTCTGTCCAAATTAAGGTACTTGATGTATGGCCGTAACACAACCGACTTTGTGGTGTTTGACGTGACCGACACTGTAGCCGTATACGTCAGACAAAAACCCATCAAAACCATCCGACGTACAGCCGAAGGGGTCATACTGGTATCTTTGTGGAACAACATCCGGAAAAACGGTCAGAACCCAGCCCTATGTTACCGAATCGCTGATTTGTATGCCTGGCAGATTGACTTTTTCGGCATCCAGGAAGGAGATTATTACAAGGTTATTTATGATGAATTAGTTGTTGACGACTCCGTTTCATTGGATATCGGTCGAATCCATGGTGCTGTGTTCAACCATAACCACCGCCCCTACTACGCCATACCCTTTGAACAAGATAGTGTAACCGAATACTACGATGAAAAGGGTCAGAACCTGCGAAAAGCCTTTCTCAAAGCCCCTCTACGTTTTTCACGTATCAGCTCCCGCTTCACGAATAGCCGCCGTCACCCCATCCTGCGCATCAGCCGTCCTCACCATGGTGTTGATTATGCCGCACCTGCGGGCACCCCTGTGGTCAGCATCGGCCATGGCACCGTGATCGCAGCCGGCTACGAACGTGGGGGTGGCAATTACGTCAAGATCAGGCACAATTCGAACTACTCCACTACTTACATGCACTTATCCCGCTTTGCCACCGGCATTCGCAAGGGAGCCAAGGTGGAACAAGGACAGCGCATAGGATACGTGGGTTCAACCGGTTTATCTACAGGCTCCCACCTTGATTTCAGAGTATACAGGAATGGGCAACCCATAGATCCCCTCAGGATGGAATCACCCCCGGTCAACACCTTGAATCCAGCCAGCAAGACAGCCTTCAACGCTGTCCGGGATTCCCTGATTGAATCCTTGTCAGCCCTTCCCTTACACAAACAATCATAACCATGTACTTCCGTGACATCATAGGCCAGGAACCCTTGAAACGCCAGTTCATCAAAACGGTGAGAGGCGGTCATTTGCCACATGCTCAACTGATCACAGGAACATCCGGTTGTGGCAGTCTGCCCCTGGCTTTGGCCTACGCCCGTTACATCGCCTGTACAGACAAGGGTGAGGAGGATGCCTGCGGGCAGTGTGCCGCCTGCAAACAATTCGACAAATTGGTGCACCCTGATACACATTTCGTCTTCCCAATTTTCAAGCCCAACAGCAATAAAAAGTGGGTCTGTGACGACTTCCTGCCTCAATGGCGCAACCTGGTACTCGGGGAAGTCGGTTACTTCAGCTACCATCAATGGATGGGCCACATCAAGGCTGAAAATGCCCAAGGCATGATTTATGCCGAAGAAAGCGATGAAATCATCCGTAAACTGAACTATAAAGCCTACGAATCTACCCACAAGGTGATGATTATCTGGTTACCGGAGAAAATGAACGAAACGTGCAGCAACAAGTTGTTGAAGTTGCTCGAGGAACCTCCCACCAACACCGTTTTTCTGCTGGTCACCGAACACAGCGATGCTCTGCTGGCCACCATCCGTTCCCGTACGCAACTGATCAGGGTCAAAGGCATTGATCAAGCAACCTTGGCCGATGCTTTGCGCACCAGGACCGACTTTGATGACCAAACTATCACTGACGCCAGCCGCATGGCGGGAGGCAGCTATTTGAAAGCACTGGAATACGGCCAAACCAACGAAGAACAAGCCTGGTATTTGGAACAATTCATCCGTTGCATGCGTGGTGTCTACACCATAGCCAATTTTACACCAGACAAGAAGCTGGAAAAACAACGCAGCCTCAAGGACCTGAAGCAATGGGCTGATGAAATGGCCAAGCTGGGCAGGGAAAAGGAAAAGAACTACCTGGCCTATGCCCAACGGTTGGTACGCGAAAACTTCATCCTCAACCTCAAGCAGGACGAGCTCACCTACTTGAACAAAGCCGAACGGGCCTTTTCCGAGCGATTCTCCCCGTTTATCAACCACAGCAACGTCATGGCTTTCATGGAAGAATTGGCACTGGCAGAACGGCACATCGAGGGTAACGTCAACGCCAGATTGGTCTTTTTCGACCTGGTTTTGCAGAGTATCCTCTTGTTCAAACGTTGAGACCCAAACCCAAGTCTGTGAAATTTTCCTTACTTTTGCCCCAACGCACTCATGGAAGCGCAGATGCGTTCACCGAAAGACAAGCCCAATGGACACAACCAACGATAAATTCCCTTGTTGCAACACAAAAAAAGGCTGTTGCGCCCAAAAACTGAAAAAACTCAACACCTTCGACTGGTTGTGCGATCTACCGGAAGCTCAGCAGCAAACCGATTGGGTGGAGGTGCAGTTTAAAAATACCCGTAAAGGCTATTTTCTGAACAGCAATAAAATTCAGCTGGAAAAGGGGGATGTCGTAGCCGTTGAGTCAAATCCCGGTCACGATATCGGAGAGGTTACCCTGACAGGCGCCTTGGTGTTGAAACAGATGAAGAAAAACAACTACCGTGTTGATCGTCAGGAAGTCAGGCGCGTATACCGTAAAGCCAGG
>DOBD01000204.1 GCA_003506275.1 Bacteroidales bacterium
CCAATTGGACGATGAATTCACCCCGGTCTACCTCAGGTAGAAACTCAAAGCCTATGAATCCCAACGGGAATAAACTCAACACAGCCACACTGATTACCAGAACAATCGCACCCAGCCAACGTTTGTGATACAAAGCCCACTGGAGCAAGCCGGCAATCCAATGACTAAATGTTTCGACACCCTTTTCAAACAACGTCAACATGCGTTGATACAAACTGTTTCCTTTTTTTACCTCGGGATTGCTGAAACGGGCAGTCAGCATGGGCACCAACGTGAGCGCTGTAAGCAAGCTGAGCAAGGTGGAGATGACCACCACACCGGCAAATTGCCTGAGAATGTCAGAAACCAGGGTATTGGTCAATGCAATAGGCAGGAACACCACCACCAGCACTGTTGTCACCGTTACAAGGGTGAACCCTATTTCCTTCATCGCATCCCAGGTCGCTTTCGCCCGGTTTTTCCCCATCTCGATGTGCCGGTAGACGTTCTCAATCACCACAATGGCGTCATCTACCAGGATACCGATCACCAAGGAAAGCCCCAGCAAAGACATCAGGTTGAGCGTAAAGTTAAACAAGGACATACCGATAAACGTAGCCACCAGGGAGACAGGCACCACAAGCATGACGATCATGGCGTTCCTGACATTGTGCAGGAACAACAAGATGACAACGGCCACACACAACACAGCCAACAACAAATCGAACAGGACGGAGTTGATGGATTGCCGTGTAAAATCAGTGGAGTCCTGTGCGATGGTCAAGACAAGACCCTGATCGGCATACTCGCTTTGTAGTTTATTTATGGTTGCCCGTACGGCATCGCTCACCTCAATGGCATTGGCGTCAGCTTGCTTGAGGAGGTTCACCAGAATGGCTTCCTGACCGTCCACCCTGGCCAACATGGTCGGATCCTTGACGGCATCGATCACTTCGGCCACATCTTTCAGCCTAATCTGTGTTCCTGTCGGTGTGGTCATCAAGATCAGGTTGCTGATTTCTTCCACACTCATCAACTTGCCCGACAAACGGACCGAGGTGTTGGTTTCCGGACTGCGTAGACTACCGGTGGGAAAATCCAGGTTAGAGGCCCTTAAAACCCCCTGTATCTGTATGGGGGTGAGACCGTAAGCCCTCATCCGCTGCACATCGAGGTTAATCTGAATCTCCCTGGCCTGGCCACCGATCATGGCTAATTTGGCTGTACCCTTGATGCTCGACAATTCGGGCAACACCCGCTTGTCCATCAAATCATAAAAGGCTGTCGCTTCCAGGGACGAGGTGGCCGACAGGGATATTATGGGTTTATCATCTACCGTGACCTTGGAAATGGTCGGTGTCAGGATATCCCTGGGCAGTTCCATCATTTTTGAACTCAGGGTATTCTGGGCCAACGTAATGGATCGGTCAATGTCGGTACCGTAGGTAAACGATACGAAAAACATCGACATACCCTCAAACGACCAGGATTGGATCTTATCAATGCCTTCCAGACCGGACAAGGCATCTTCCACTTTTCGGGTCAAGGAGTTTTCCACCTCTGTGGGCGAGGCCCCCGGGTACACAATCTGCACACTGATCATAGGCGGCGTAAACTTGGGCATCAACTCCGCACCCAGGTTCTTGTAACTCATATACCCCAGCACTGTCAGGAGCACAAACAGCACGATCACATAGATGGGCCGTCTGATGGCGAGTTCAGATAGTTTCATCGTTGAAGCGCTTTAATTTGACTGCCTTCGGCTACATTGATCAAACCGGTTGTGACCAGGCTGTCGCCAACAGTCAGACCGCTCAAGACTTCAACCTGTTTCCCCACGACAGCACCTATGACAACGGGGCGTTTGTGGGCGAGACCTTGCTCAACCACAAAGACACTGGCCCCTTTCACACTGCCCACGATGGCATTGCGGGGAATGAGGATACCCTGTTGAGTAGCTTGGTCATCAAAATAAACGGTCGCGTACATACCTGACAACAAATTTTGCTTGTCGGCTGCACCGACGGTGATTTCCACCGGGTAATTGAAGGTCCTGTCGGCCTTGGTGCCAATGTATGAAAGCGTGCCCCGATAGGTTTCACCCGGGAATGCGGTGCTGGTCAATTGTACCTGGCTGCCTTTTTTTAACTGTAGTACCTGGCGTTCAGTGACGTTGACCCACAGTTTAAGGCTACTGTCGTCAAGGATATCAAACAACCTGGCCCCAGGATTCAGATAGGCTCCGACTTCAACATATCGCTTGTTGATCACACCAGATATGGGAGCCTTCACGGTAGCATCGTCCAACCGACGCTTGCTGACAATCATACGGCTCTCGGCCGCAATAAGCTGGGTACGCAGGTTGTCCCGCTGTTGCAGACTGACCCCACCCTTTTCACTGGCGTTTGATAGGCGTTCATAGTCGGTCTTAAGGGCCTTCCAGGCAGCTTCGGTGGCCGTAAAATCGGCTTGCAGCAATTCATCATCTACCTGAAGCAGGGTGCTTCCGGCTTTAACCTGGGTACCTTCATCGGCCATCACCTTGATGACACGACCGGCCACGTCAGACACAAAGGCCAGTTCACGATAAGGTTCGAGGGTGCCGTTGGACGTAAAGCCCAGGCTATACGTGGTGTCACTCACCGCTTCCACCTGTACGGATACGAACGTGGAAGTTTGGGAGGCCAATTCGGTCTTGGCTGTTTTTGCCCGTTTGTTCATCAGTAAAATCAGCACCATGGCTGCAACAACGATGACAACACTAATAATGGTCCGTTTCATAGGGGGTCTATTTAGGGGGTGACAACTAAAGTACGTAAGGTTCCGCTGGCTTTCATGACTTCAAGACTGGCTTTCATGTAACCATTGAGGGCATCGGCGTAGTTCACCTGAGCCTGGATGAGGGAGGAATTAGCGNNGATGAATTGGCGTTGAGTACATCGGACAGGGAGGCCAGCCCCTGTTCGAAATTGGATTCAGTGACGTTAAACACATCCTGTGCCAACGCCATGTTGGCCTTCTGAGCCTGGATGGTCTTCCGACTGTCTTCTTGCTTTAACCTGGTGTTCAGGTAGGCCATATTAAGGGACTTTTCGAGTTGAAACAGGTCTTCCTGAATTTTTTGCTGCTCGAATCGAGCCTGTTTGAGCTTGGCTGAGCGGGAAAGTCCCCCGAAAAGAGGCACCTTCACATTGAGCATGACGGCCGAATTGGGATACCAGTAATTGGTAGGGCCGGAAAAGAAAGCATCGCTGACACCGTTGTAATTGTAATTGGCATTCAAGACCAACACAGGCATGGATTCGTAAAGCGCCGATTTCTTCTGCAGGTTACCCAAATCCTGCTGGTAACGCATCAGCTTGTAGGCCGACTGTTGGTTGATGTCAAAGTAAGTGCTGCTTGCCTGGGTGGTTTGGTGTTCAAACGCATTCAGGTCTATGGGCTCTACCTCAAGCACTTGATCCATCGCCAGTCCCATCTGTAGCTTCAGTAGGTTTTTCTGTATATCCAGGGCATGTTTGATGGCACTTAGCTGGGTCTCCAGATTGGTCCTGGTCACGATCATGCGGTCGAGGTCTACCTGGCGGATAAGTCCATTGGCGAAACTGGCTTTCATGGATACCAGTATGGAATCAATGAGACGCACACTGGTCCCCATTTGCTGGATGGCGTAGTCGGTCACCTGGATGCCATAGTACTGGGTTGCTGTTTGCGCGATGACGTCTTCTTCCTTGGATTCGGCACCGAGGGCTGCCATGCCTTTGGCAATTTCCGCGATGTTAACGGCGTTGAAAAGAGAAAGATTGAGTACTTGTTGGCTCAACGTCACCCCCATGCCGGCCGAAAAATTGGTTCCCATCTCGATGGTCATGTATTTCGAGGCATTGGGATCCTGCATGTTCGCCGGCAAGAACTCGTTGATAAAATTAGGCATGATAAACTTGGGCTTCTGGATGTTGCCCGTCAAACTGGCGCTGCCGTTTAGTTGTGGCAACAACGCGCCAAGGATTTCCTGCCTGGCCGCCGCGCTTTTCTCTTGTTCCAACCTGGATTTCTTCAGGGTGTGGTTGGTCGATAGCGCCTGCTTCAAGCAGGCCTGCAGGTTGTACGTGGGTTGTGCCTGAACCGTAGACAGGATCACGCACAGTAGGCCAATCAGACTACATTTGGTTGCTTTCATAGGTTCATTCTAATGGTTGGTGGCCTCACCTGGAACGAGTGCCCTCAAGTGAAATGCCATGCTGTTTTTAAAAAAACCGTTCATGGTTACACCAGTATTCGTGGTCATTTTATTGAAATAATACGCAAAAGTGGTGAAGGTCAGATAGTCGCTCATGAACTCCGTGTCAAGATCGCGACGGTAAACCCCCTCTGCCACCCCTTTTTGGAGGTTATTCTTGAGGGCTTCCTTAAAAAAACCTGACCCTAGCACATGTTCATCGCCACTGAACTGGGGATACATTTTTTTCAAATCAAATAAAAAGATGGGGGTCATATCACTGAATAAGGCATCTACTGCTTCAAACGCCCCCAACAAGTTGGCCTTGGTGTCGGAAGAGTGGTTGAACGCCGCCTCAAGTGTGTGCTTCATATCAGTCATCCACGAATGAATAAAGGCCCCAAGTAAGGCATCCTTGGATTCAAAGTGGTTGTACAGCGTTTTACGACTGACGCCCATCTTATCGGCCAATTCATCCAGGGAAAGTCGGAGACCATCGGTACGGAAAACCTCCATGACTTTGTTGATGTAATGAGTGTGTTTCTTGTGATTAACCATATATTTTATTCATCGAAATAACACGGGACCAAATTACACATTCTACCCTTTAATTGTGTAAATATTAAACCATTTAAGAATATTTAACAATCAATATCCCTTATCATGGGGAATTAGGAATGAAGCGATGGATATGCATCGTTAATGACCCGTATATTTGTCTTACTCTATCATTGTTCCTAACCATCAAAAGACCATGAAACCTCACCGTCTTGCCCTTGGCTTGTTCCTTCTTGCCCTGTTCACCCTATCTGCCATCGCCCAACCGACCTCTCGCGTACGCAGCAACATACCTTTGGACTCCATCCGCTTAAGCGATCCCAGTATCCTGGCCGATAAGGCATCCAACCAGTATTACATGACAGGGACCGGTGGAATGCTTTGGAAAAGTGCTGACCTGAAAGTATGGGAAGGTCCTTACTTTGTGGCACAAACCGACCCTGCTTCGTGGATGGGTCCCAGGCCTATGATCTGGGCTGCCGAATTGCACGCTTACAAGGGGAAGTATTACTACTTCGCCACCTTCACCAACAGGGCTGTCAAGATAGATACGGTGGATGGAAACGTGATTGAACGCAGGGCTAGTCATGTGTTGGTAAGCGATAAACCCGAGGGACCATACGTACCCATGGCCGACCCCACCTATCTACCCGCCGACAAGCCCACGCTGGATGGCACGTTTTGGGTTGACACCAACGGCAAACCATATATGGTTTTCTGCCACGAATGGCTGCAGAATGGCAACGGCACCATGGAAATGATTGAACTGAAACCCGACTTGAGTGGAACCATCGGTGAAAGCACCCTGTTGTTTAGAGCCAAGGACTCACCCTGGAGTCGTGAAACAGACAAGGATGGCAACGTGGGCCCCAACAAAGTGACCGACGGACCCTATCTGTTCCGCACAGGCTCAGGCCGCCTGGGCATGATTTGGACCAGCTGGCTTGACGATATCTACGTTCAAGGAGTAGCTTACTCAACCAGCGGCACGCTCAAAGGACCCTGGGTGCACGAAAAAGACCTCATCACGCCCCACAACTTCGGACATGCCATGCTATTCAAAACACTGGACGGCAAAGATCTGATGTCGGTGCACAGCCATAAAAACATCAAC
>DOBD01000117.1:0-5263 GCA_003506275.1 Bacteroidales bacterium
AGCCCTTAAAAGGGATGCCATCCCCCACTCGTATCATCCACACTTGGAATAACCACAGTGAGTACAATGCAGGCAGCCTTCTTCGTAGACCAGGCTTTCGTTGCCGCATTCCGGGCAAATCTGACCTTTGGCTTCCGTTCCGTTGGGCATGTACTTCTTCAGTGCCCGTTCGACACCATTCTTCCAGGTATTGATGGATTCGCTGTCGAGGTCAAGACCAGTGATCAGTTTGAGTACCTGGTCGATGGGCATGCCGTAACGTAACACACCGGAGATGAGTTTGGCGTAGTTCCAGTATTCCGAGTTGAACTTTTCAGACAGGCCTTCGATGGTGGTCTTGTAGCCACGTTTGTTGGAAAATTGGAAGTCATACCGCTTGATGCCNNGTCTCTTCGTCGTAGTTCTTGATGATCTTGCCGTTGGTAACAATCTTGGGCAGCACGATTCCTTCCTCGTCGTCCTGGATACCGGTGAAGATTTCGTAGGGGCGACCGTCGTTCAGACCGATAAAGGCAATCCACTTCTCTTTGTTGTTTTGGAAACGAACCACATCAGCCTCCAGTTCCCTGGGCCGTTTGGGGGTGTGTTCGGGGTAGCAAATCAATTTGCGGGCTTCGTCTTTCTTGTCATCCTCTTTTTTCGGTGTGGGGGTAGCGGAAATGAGCACGCCGGAGCGGGAGCCTTCGCGGTAAACAGTGCAGCCCTTACAGCCGCTACGCCAGGCTTCCATATAGAGTTGGCCGACCAATTCTTCCGTAGCATCGGTGGGTAGGTTGATGGTGACGCTGATGGAATGATCTACCCATTTCTGGACACGACCCTGCATCCTGACTTTCTGCAGCCAGTCTACATCGTTGGATGTAGCCTTGTAATAAGGTGATTTTGTGATGAGTTCCTCCAATTCTTCCTGTTCGTAATGCTTGGCAGTGGGGTAGCCGTTGGCTTCCATCCAGGTGACGAACTTGTGGTGGAAAACGATGTATTCCTCAAAGCAGTCCCCGTTTTCATCCTGATGGTCTATCCTGGATTGTTTGTCGTTGGGATTAATTTTACGTCTGCGTTTGTAGACCAGGTTGAAGGCCGGTTCGATACCGGAGGTAGTCTGGGTCATCAAGCTGGTGGTGCCGGTGGGAGCAATGGTGAGGCAGGCGATGTTGCGTCGGCCGTACTGCTTCATCTCAGTCAGTAACTCAGGCGCCGCTTTGGCCAACCGCTGGATGAAGGGGTTGTTTTTCTCCCGTTCAAAATCAAAAATCTCAAACGCACCACGGTCTTTGGCCATGTTGACGGAAGAACGGTAACATTCAACCGCAACGCATTGGTGTACGTCCTCAGAGAAGGTGGAGGCTTCTTCGGTACCGTAACGCAAGCCCAGAGCGGCCAGCATGTCGCCTTCTGCTGTGGTGCCCACACCGGTACGTCTTCCTTTCAAGGTTTTTGAGCGTATCTTTTCCCACAATTCCATTTCGGTGCGCTTTACTTCGCATCCTTCAGGATCGGATCCTATTTTGTCCATGATCATGTCGATCTTCTCCATTTCCAGATCGATGATGTCGTCCATGATGCGTTGGGCCAGGGCTACATGCTTTTTAAACAGGTCGTAATCAAAGTAAGCCTCTTTGGTGAAGGGCTTTTGTACATAGGAGTACAAATTGATGGCCAACAAGCGGCAGCTGTCGTAGGGGCAGAGGGGAATCTCACCACACGGATTGGTGGACACGGTGCGGAAACCCAGGTCGGCGTAACAATCGGGTACTGATTCGCGTAAGATGGTGTCCCAAAACAAGACACCAGGTTCAGCTGATTGCCAGGCATTGTGGACGATTTTTTCCCAAAGGGCTTTTGCGTCGATGTCCTTGGTATAAATGGGTTTGTCGCTGTCAATGGGGTATTGCTGGGTGTAAGGGGTGCCGGCTGAGGCGGCTTTCATAAAGCCATCGTTGATTTTTACGGAAACGTTGGCGCCAGTCACCTTGCCCTCACTCATCTTGGCGTCGATGAACGATTCCGAATCCGGGTGCTGAATGGAAACACTCAGCATCAAGGCGCCCCGGCGTCCATCCTGAGCCACTTCTCGGGTGGAGTTGGAATAACGCTCCATAAAGGGAACGATGCCGGTGGAGGTAAGAGCGGAGTTCTTGACAGGCGTACCTTTGGGTCTGATATGGGAGAGATCGTGGCCGACACCACCGCGGCGCTTCATGAGTTGCACCTGTTCTTCATCGATCTTCATGACGGCGCCGTAGGAGTCGGCAGGGCCGTCTACGCCGATGACAAAGCAGTTGGACAGGGAGCCGACCTGGTAGTTGTTACCGATACCCGTCATGGGGCTACCTTGTGGTACGATGTAGCGGAAATGGTCGAAAAGCTCAAAGAGTTCTTTTTCTCCGATGGGGTTGGGGTACTTTTTTTCAACGCGGGCAATTTCCGATGCCAGGCGTCTGTGCATGTCACTGGGATCTTTCTCAAACAAGTTGCCGTGCGAATCTTTGAGCGCATACTTGTTGACCCAGACACGGGCGGCCAATTCATCACCCTGGAAGTAATCGAGGGAGGCAGCAAAGGCCTCGTCGTGTGTGTACGTCTTTTTCACGTTCTTAATCTTTATGTAGGATAGGTTTACAGGCGATTTGTCCGTATGGTTTACGGTTTTGCAATGTTAGCCCATAATACTGGTATCACAAAATGTTTTTCGTAAAGAGATTGTTAAATGTGAAAATTTCCAAAAATATTTCATAAAAACCAGATAAACAGTTAGATACGATTTTTAGCGCTGGCTAGAAATCTTCCATTTTGAAAACCGATAAGAAGACTTGGTTCAAAAAAGTGAAAAACGTTGGAAAGTTGAATAGGGGAGAAAGGATTCGGTTTGTCCGTCGGGTGGTTTTGGACATCGTTGTGCAATGTGTATCTTTGCATCTACGATAATTCCTTCTCTATGACGACAACCACCTCGATGAAAACCAGACGCACCGTGCGTGCTTATACCGATCAGCCTTTGGATCAGGTCTTGCTGAATGACCTGTTGGAAACCGCTTTCAGGGCAAGCAATACCGGTAACATGCAGGCGTATGCCGTGATAATCACCAGGGATCAGGCCAACAAGGAGGCGTTGGCTCCCCTTCATTTCAATCAGTCACAGGTGACAAAGGCTCCTGTGGTGCTGACGTTCTGTGTTGATTTCAATCGGATATCCCGTTGGTGTGAACAACGACAGGCAGAACCGGGCTTCAACACCATCCAGTCGTTTACCTACGGCGCCATCGACACCATCATTGCCGCCCAGGCTTTTTGTACGGCCGCTGAAGAAAAGGGCCTTGGTATCTGCTACCTGGGAACGACCACCTATAACGCGGGTCCCTTGTGTGACCTGTTGAACCTGCCGCCGTTGGTAGTGCCGCTGACCACGATTACTGTCGGTTATCCGGCTGAAGCGTCCATGGATGCCCCCCTTTCAGATAGGTTGCCGCTGGAGGCTGTTGTGCACGAAGAAACGTACCATGACTTCACGCCTGAGGTCATTGACCGGGTGTACGGTCCCAAGGAATCCTTGCCGGTAAACCAGCAGTTTGTGACCCTCAATCAAAAGGCGACCCTGGCCCAGGTTTATGCCGGGATTCGCTACACCAAGGCTGACAATCAACGGTTTTCGGAGGCCTGGGTGGCTGTGCTGAGGGAACAGGGTTACTTGGCCTGAAGCTGCTTTTCGATGTCCTCGACGCAGGACTTGAGTTTTTTATCGGTCTCCATCCAGTTACCAACCGTCTTGCAGGCATGTAGTACCGTGGCGTGATCACGCTTGCCAATCAGTTCACCGATGGTCGAGTAGGACTTGTCAGTGTATTTTCTGGACAAATACATGGCGATTTGCCTGGCTTGTGAAATTTCCTGTTTCTTTGATTTCGACTGAATAAGCGAGGGCTCAATGTCAAAATAACGACACACTTCTTCTTCAATCAGTTCCACGGAAATGCTGCGTTCCTGGGTGGCGACAGCGTTGGAAACAACGCGCTTGGTCAACTCCAGGTCGACTTCCTTGGCATAAATCACGGAGTGCGCCATCAGAGAAACCACGATGCCTTCCAGGTCACGGACATTTTCGGTTGCGTGACGGGCGATGTAGCTGATCACGTCTTCCGAGAAATGCAGACCGTCCCGTTGGAGTTTGCTCACCAGGATGGAGACCCTGAGGGCATAGTCCGGTTTTTCCATCTCGGCCGTCAGACCCCATTTGAATCGGGTCAACAGGCGTTCTTCGATACCCGACAGGTCTTTGGGAGCCCTGTCACAGGTGAGAACCAGTTGCTTGCCGTTCTGGTGCAGGTGATTGAAGATATGGAAGAATACATTTTGCGTACCTGTTTTGCCAGCCAATTCGTGGATGTCGTCAATCAACAACAGGTCGATACTTTGGTAAAAGTGGATGAAATCATTGACCGTGTTGCTGAGGTAGGCTTGCGAATACTGTACCTGGAATAGGTGCGAGGAGACATAGAGTATCCTCAAATTGGGGTACTGCTGCAAGGCTGCGTTGCCGATGGCGTGCAACAGGTGGGTTTTACCCACACCAGACTTGCCGTGGACAAACAACGGGTTGAAGACAGTCTTGCCCGGCTTCTCGGCGATGGAAATGCCGGCCGTCCTGGCCAGGACATTGCTTTCCCCGCCGATGAAGTTACCAAAGGTCAAGTTGGTGTTCAACTGGGGCTCCAACCTGGCCAGCACCAGCTGGTCAAAGGGATTGGATGGATTGGCGGGGCGGGTGGGAATGCCCGATAAGGTTGTTTCGGTGGATTGACGCTTCTCCGGCGTCATTTGTACCGGTGTGTCGGCCATCATGACCTGGTAAAGCAGGAGGGTATTTTCCCCGGTAATACGTTGCAAGGCCTTGCCGATGAGGTCGGCGTACTGATTCTCCAACTGCTCGTAGAAAAAGTGGCTGGGAACCTGGATCAGCAAGGCCTTGTTTTCGTACTTGAGGGGAACCACCGGCTTAAACCATGTGGAATAACTGGCTTCGGGCACATTATCCTGAATAATGGTCAGACAACTACTCCACAATGAATGGTGATTCAAGGTCATTTCTTGGGTATTGTTTTTTCGATGAGATGCAAATTTTTGAAAAATATATGGATTTTGCAAATCCGATTTTCTCCTGTTAAAACTTGCAAATTGTTACCCTCTTTATTCTCAGGTTGTTAATATATATATTTGAATATCAGTCATATATATTTTTACTAACCGTTAACATCCTAACTCTAAG
>DOBD01000117.1:5292-14636 GCA_003506275.1 Bacteroidales bacterium
CAGTGTTATATTTCCATTAATTCGTGTTGCCCGATTCTGGAAGCTATTGGAGATTGTCGAAAAAGGGTTACTGGAGGGGCCCTGAGCTATAAAACACCGATGTGTGGCTTTCTCCAGCGCTGAGCGTTGTAAACGAAAGGTGACTATTTTCGGCTAAAAAGTTACGGTTTGTTACCTCTGCCAAACAGGGAGAAGTGTACATATCGCTTGGGATGCTCTCTAAGGTCTAAAAGCAGACGATTGGTACTGATCAGGGTACTGTCCAGGTTGTGGTACAAACCTGGGGTATTGAGTAATAAACCCAGGCTGTTGTCGGTGCGGTTCAGCCGTTGTGTTAGGTTGCCAAGGCCCTCCAGGGTGTTGTCTACCTTGTTCAGGGTGGCATGCAGGTCTAACGCATTGAGTTGACGGCCCACCTGGGCGAAGGTGCCGGTCAGGTTGTCGATGTTGGTGAGGATAGAGGGTAGGTCGTTGTCCATGGTACGGTTGAGGCTGACGGTGAGCCGTTCAAGCTCTCCGGTGCTGTGTTCGATGGATCGGAGGCTGTTTGCGAGGCTGCCGTTGTTCAGCAGGGTTTCCACACCGGCCACCATGCTGTCGGTACGTTGGATAAGGGCTTCTACATCAGCCAGGAGACCGCTGGAGAGTTGGTCGAGCAGGCTGGGTTCGCGTAGGCCGGTCAGGCTGTCGCCGGCTTCCAGAAGGGGTGCTGAGAGGGGCCCTAGGTTGAGTGTGACGGCAGGATTGCCCATAAGGGCTCCTTCGATGGTGGCCGAACTACCCTCAGGGAGGCGGAGTTTGCGGTTCAGACTCAGGGTGACCAGAATGTTGCCGGGTTGATCGTAACGGTATTGGATATCTCTGACCAGCCCTACCTGGAACCCGTCGAGCATGACGGGGCTGGACTTGACCAGTCCGTCAACCTGGGAGTAGTTGACGTAATAATAATTGGTAGGCTTGAACAGGTTAATACCTTTCAGGTAGTTCATGCCCCAGAAAAAAACAACCAGGGCAGCAACGACCGTTAGTCCTATTTTGACTTCACTTGTAAAGAGACGCCTCATGATGGAAGGTTTAGGGATTGGAGGAGGAAACCAGGGTTCTGGCTTCGTTGACCGGTAGGCGAACGCCGTCTTTGAAGGCGATGATGAATGCGTCGGGAAAATCCGCCAGCAGCTCCTTGCGTTTGTTGCTGGCACTCGAGAAATCAGTGAAGGTGCCGTAGGTGTATTTGTTGAAACCTTTCTCGACGTAATGATCCAGGCTGTAGCCTTTGAAGCGGGGATCGTTCCTGGGTAACGTTGTGGCGACTGTAAACACCTGAATGCGGAAGATGACCCCTTGAGGCTGAGCTGTCTCTGAAGACGCCATGGTGACTGGTTTGGTTTGCTTGGACGTGGTTGTCGCTGTTGAAGCTGTCGAAGCTGTGGTGGTCGATGTATTGGTAGGTGCCGAGGCGGTTGCCGGCTTGACACCGTTCTTACGGTCGTAATCCGATTTAAACTGTGTGAAGGCTTTCAACAGACAGCCGGCCAATTCTTCCTTGCCTTTATCACTTTTCAGATAGACTTCTTCTTCCTTGTTGGTTAGAAAGCCCAATTCCACCAGGACAGATGGCATGCTGGTGTGGCGCAACACCAGGAAAATGTCTTGCCTGACCCCTCTGTCGTTGCGGCCCGAGTCTTTGAATTTACTTTGAATGACAGAAGCCAGCTCGATGCTCTGTGACATGTAGTTGTCCTGCATGAATTCAAACATGATGTAGGATTCGGCCGAATTGGGGTCAAACCCTTCGTATCGTTGTTCGTAATTGTCTTCCAATAAAATGACCGCATTTTCCCGCTTGGCGATTTCAAAATTTTCCTTGGAGCGGCTTTGTCCCAGGGTGAAGGTGGTGGGGCCTTTGGCCGATTTGTTCTCGGCATAGTCGGCGTGGATGGAAATGAAGAGGTTGGCGTTGGCCTTATTGGCTATTTTAGCGCGTTGCTCCAAGGGAATGAATACATCGGTGTTTCGGGTGTAGATTACCTTTACCTCTGGATGGTGTCGGTTGATGAGGCGGCCAAAGCGCAAGGCAACATCGAGTACCACATCCTTTTCTCTAACGATGGAACCCAGGGCACCAGGGTCTTTGCCGCCGTGGCCTGGGTCGATGACAATGGTGAAGGGGGCAGGCGCTGCTGCCTGCAGGGTGCAGGGCAGGCTCCAGGTGAGGAGTGCCAAGAGGAACAAAATGGAGTGTTTGCGCATGCCAAGGTGCTTTTGCCCTGCAAAAATAGGGGTTTTTCGTGTGGAAGCCAAAATTTTAACCTTCCTTTGTATGCGCCCGGTATCGTCGGGCACACCTTATTGTATGATGGCTTCTCTTTTGTCGCTTTTTGAGTATGTTGACTGCTGTTGAATTGCTACACCGTTACCTGGATCCGTATCCTGGTTTGTTTGATTTGGTCTATGGTCATAGTCGCCTGGTGGCCGACAAGGCGTTGGTCCTGGCCGCCGCACAACCATCATTGGGCGTCGATGTGGTCTTGCTGGAAGAAGCAGCCCTACTGCACGATATCGGGGTGTTCAAGACCCACGCGCCCTCCATCTTGTGTTATGGTGACAAGCCGTATCTTTGCCACGGTGTGGAAGGGCGCATCATCCTGGAAGCGGAGGGCATGCCCATGCAGGCACTGGTGTGCGAGCGTCACATCGGAACGGGGTTGACGGTCGATGAGATCGTGTCACGCAACCTGCCATTGCCTCACAGGGACATGCAGCCCAGGTCGATGGAGGAAATCCTTGTCTGTTTCGCCGACCTGTTTTTTTCCAAATCCAGACCCGGAGAGGAGCGTAGCCCGGCCAGTGTTCGTGCCGACCTGGAGCGTTACGGTGCCGAGGGTGTGGCACGTTTCGACGGCTGGTGTCGTCGATTCCTCTGAATTTTTTAGTTACCTTTGCGCCACTAATCTAGGGCATGGCATGACTTTCTCCCGCAGGATCCGACCGGTTTGCTTACCAGGACTGCTCATCCTTTTGGGTGGTTGGCTGTTGACCGTTGACACTGCCAGCAGTCAGGCTCCCGCAACGTTGATTGCCGGGAATGATACGATGCTGCCTACGGGTCCTGTTGATACCCTGCCTCAAGGGCCTGCTACTACGTTGTCTGATTCTCTGAGTGCGATCACTCAAACGCCCGACTCAACCCGTAAGGATACGGTGCCGGCCAGGAAGAAAGACGCGCTGACGGAAGTCGTCAACTATCAGGCCAGGGATTCGCTGGTGTTTCTGATGGGCGGTGTGGGAAAATTGTATGGAGAAGGCAAAGTGGCCTACGAAGATAAAAAACTCGACGCCGGCTACATCCGCATGAGCATGGACAGCAGCCGTCTGTATGCCACCGGCATCAAGGATACCACAGGTGCCACGGTGGAAAATCCCGTGTTTGCCGACAAGAGCGGCGAGTACGCCGCCAAGACTATAGACTACAACTTCAGGACGGGCAAAGGATTAATCCAACACGTGGTCACACAGCAAGGGGAGGGTTACGTGGTGAGCGGCCTGACCAAGAAGACGGGTGACAACGTGATGTGCATGATTGATGGTAAATACACCACCTGCGAAAACCACGATCATCCGCATTTCTACATTGATTTGAGCAAAGCCAAGGTCAAACCAGGTGAATACATGGTGTCTGGTCCGGCCCATCTGGTGATGGAAGATGTGCACCTGCCCCTGTTCCTGCCCTTCGGGTATTTTCCCATCACCGACAAGTATTCTTCGGGTATTTTGTCGCCTTCCTACGGAGACGAGCTGAGTCGTGGCTTTTACCTCAAGGACCTGGGGTATTACTTTGCCATCAACGACTATATGGATCTGGCGTTAACCGGTGAACTCTATTCCAAAGGATCCTGGGGTGTCAGGGCCAGGACTTCCTACCGGGTGAGGTACAAGTTTTCCGGTTCCTTCAGCGGTTCGTACATCGAGACCGTGAACAGCGAAAAAAACCTGCCTGATTACAGCAAGGCCAAGAACCTCAACATAACCTGGAGTCACAGCCAGGATCCCAAGGCTAATCCCTTCCGCACCTTTTCGGCCAGCGTCAACTTTGCCACCAGCGGATATGCCCGCAACGACGTGGCCTCTTACTACAACCCCGAAGCGTTTGCCAACAATACGAAGAGCTCCAACATCAACTTGTCGCAACGGTTTGCCGAAAGCCCTTTTTCAGCCAACCTGAGCATGAGCATCTCTCAACGCAGCAAGGACTCCGTGTTGTCGGTCAACCTGCCCAGCCTCCGCATCAGCATGTCGACTATTTCGCCGTTTCGACGCAAAAATGCGGTGGGCAGTGAGCGTTGGTATGAAAAGATCAGGGTGGGCTATTCGGGAACCTTTGCCAACAGCATCAGCGAGGTCAAGGAATACGACATCCTCAAAAAGTCAATCATCAAAGATTGGAAGAATGGGATGCAACACAGTATCCCGGTGTCGGCCACCTTCAACGTGCTTGATTTTATCAACCTGACACCCAGTCTTTCCTACCAGGAACGTTGGAGCTCAAGCTCACTCGACAAGCATTGGGACGAAACCCTCAACAAAGAAGTGACCGATACGGTTTGGGGGTTCAATCGGGTCTGGGATTATTCAGCCAGCGTGAGTGCCTCTACCAAATTGTACGGGATGTACCAACCGCTGCCCTTTGTGAGCAAGATGCTGGGCGACAAACTCAAACAGATTCGTCACGTCTTGACCCCGTCCTTGTCGTTTACCTATCGCCCTGACTTTGGCGACCTTAAGTACGGGTATTACGACGAATACAGCTACCTGGACGCGGATAGTGTGCTGAAGACAGTTAACTATTCGAAATACAGTAACTCCTTGTACGGGGTGCCAGGTAAGGGTAAATCGGGGAGCGTGGGCTTTTCGGTGACCAACAACCTGGAAATGAAACTACGTCAAGTGACGGACACCAGCGAAACCGACAAGAAAGTCAGCTTGATCGACAACTTCTCTTTTGGTGGCAGTTACAACCTGGCCGCCGACTCGCTCAACTGGAGCAACTTTTCCGTGAGCCTTCGCATCAAATTTGGCAAGTTGTACACCCTCAACCTGAGTAGCAGCCTGGATCCGTACATGTATCAGCTGAACGAACGAGGTCAACCTGTAAGGGTCAACCAGACCACAATGAAGCACCTGGGCATCCCCGGCCGCTTTACAGGTACCTCTACCTCGTTTTCCTACACATTAAGCCCGGAGACCTTCAAGAAGAAGGATAAGAAGAAGTCGGCAGCTGGTGCTGGCTCTGGTGCTACTGGGGAAGGTGTTGAGGCTGGGACTGCCGAGGGGACCGCAGAGGGTGATCAGGCTGAGGAGGAGAAACCCTACGACCCCGAAGCTGCCCTGTATAAAAAGGTGACAACACCTTGGAGCATCACGGCGAGTTATTCGTTGCGCTACGGGCAGTCTGGCTTCAACAAGGAAAAGCTCTACTATGACTATGCGTTTACGCACAACCTCAACCTCAGCGGCAACATCAGTCTCTACAATACCTGGCGGCTCACAGCATCGACCAGCTATAATTTCCAGTACAAGGAATTCTCCACCATGAACTGCTCTGTGTCGCGTGACCTGCACTGTTGGGAAATGTCTGCCAGCTTCATCCCCATCGGTCGCTTCAAGTCGTACAACTTCTCCATCCGCGTCAAATCCGGCATGCTCTCCGACCTCAAGTACGAACAGCACCAAAACCAACGCGACAACTACATCTGGGGCAACTAATGGCCTTGCTGCAGCTTCGGATTGCCCGAGGGTTGGCATCCTTTTTTGAAAAACAAGGATGCCACCCCATGGCTCTCTTTACAACGTTTCCAGACCACTTGTTTTCTTCGATCCCGCTCCCCTTGGCGGGTCATGGGTATTGCCTCCTGTACCCGTTCCTCAGGGCTGGTGAATACTTCGACATCGGCGCCAATCGTTCGTCTCAAGTGACTCACGAATTGGCACTGCCGATCTCAAAGCATCCACGGGCGCCCATCGTCAATGGTCCAGGATTCAACACCCACGCCCCGCCTGCGGTGCGCTCCGGCAGCACTCCCATTTCGGTTTTCCTTTGCTTGACGGCCCTTAATAAAAACAATAAATAATCAATGAAAAGAAAATAAAATGTTATCTTTGCCCCCAACTGTTAAACGCTGAAACCATGGGAGCAATGGAAACAATCATCACAATTGAAGTCGTTGGCAAACGCCTGTTTGTGCAGCTGCCAAAGAACGCAGCGGATATTCAATACATCCGCTCGTTTACGTATGCGTATTGGGATAAAGGCACGTTCCGATGGGTCGTTCCCAACTACAAGCGCAACCTGGAATTGCTGAAGTCCTTCTTTGGAGACCGCCTCAACGCTGTTGTCTTTGCGCCGCCGGCCATTGTATCGCAAGCCACCCACAATCGCACAATCAAACCGGATACCCTCTTGGCTATTAAGAAGCCTTCAGGGCGGTTGTGTTTGCTGTGTCCCAGGAACCCTGAGGTTGAATCGTTAATCCACTCGTTTCCTTACTATCAATGGGATAGTCACCATAAATGGTGGAGCATTCCCTATCATGAATCCTATCTTGAACAGTTGAAAACGCTGGTCCTACGCATTGGATGGTCATTTATGTTTGAAGAAGAAACAAAGACCATTGAACGGACTAAGGGGCTGACAGCCTCCGATGTGCCTGATTATCGAGTGTGTCCTGATGCCTTCTTGTTGAAAATGAAAGAGTTGAGGCATAGCGAACACACCGTTGTATCGTATAAGAGCTGCTTTGAAGAGTTTATCAATTACTACCGTAATTACGATGTTTCTCAGATTGATGAAACGATGATCATCGACTTTCTGCGTTACCTTGTTATCGAACGGAAGGTCTCCATCGCGTATCAAAACCAATCCATCAACGCCATAAAATTCTATTACGAACGGGTGCTTGGTGGTCAACGTAAAGTGTACCGCATTGATCGACCTCAAGCTGACAAACTGCTGCCCGTTGTGTTGAGCGAAGAAGAAGTGACGGCGCTATTGAACGCTACGCCCAATCTGAAGCATAAGGCCATTTTAATGACCATCTATTCGGCCGGATTGAGGGTTGGAGAGGCTGTCCGTCTATGCCTCAGTGACATTGATTCGAAACGCATGCAAATCCGTGTCGTTCAGTCCAAAGGTCGCAAGGATCGCTACACGCTCCTGTCAAAGAAAACGTTGGAAGTGCTGCGAGCTTACTTCGTGGCTTATCATCCAAAGCATTGGCTTTTTGAAGGGCCGGATGGTGGACCTTATTCGGATCGTAGTATACAGTCAATCATGCGATCTTCGGTCAAGCGAGCAGGAATAATAAAGGCGGCAACTGTGCATACGCTGAGACACAGTTTTGCAACCCATCTTTTGGAGCAAGGAGTTGATATTCGATACATTCAATCTTTACTTTGGCATGCAAGCACGACAACGACAGAAATATACACGCACGTGACCACCAAGGGGTTTGACCAGATAATAAGTCCATTGGATAGATTAATGTTATAGTGCAGAGGCTGCGCTCGAATGAAACATGCCGGGCTTTACGGTAATTGTTTTCAGCAAAAGTAGTTCGCATGGTTATTTAATGCCCTGAATGTACTATTCGGGTGTGGATTTGGATTGTGTGGCTTTTTTTAAAGAATCCATTGCTCAATAGGTAAACATGGATGCCATTTTTTTCAGAAGATTGTTGCCAAACAGTCGTATTCTGAAATCTTTTGTATATTTGATGGCGTTAATATCAAAGTAGTTAGAGCTATGAACAAAGCTGATGTAAACGCATTGCGCCATAATGCTGTAAACGCAATGCGTATATTTGGATGTTGGGGCACATGCAAAAAAAGACAACGGACACATTGACAATGACGAGTANNAGAACACAGATGCGACAATAGCCGTTTAATTTCGTAAATTTGTCAAATAAAAAGACTGATTTCTTGAAAATAGAACAAAATATATCAAGACTAAAATACCTGCTGTCATTATACAAAATGACAGTGGATGAGTTACTTGTGCTAATCAACGAAGGACTTAAAACCCCATTGAATAAAGAAGATGTTTTATCAACGGAAATTAAAGTAAATATTCTAAAAAGGATTGATAAGGTTTTTAATAAAGGACTTCATTTTTATTTAGACCCAAAATCACCTGAAGTATCTCAAGATGCTAGTATCTTTTTTAGAAAAACGAAGTTTGGCACTGACCTAAATATTGGAGCAAAGAAAATTGTTAATCAGTTTGAAGAATTCAAAATTTCACTTTCAGCAATTTCAAAACTGGCAGAACTGAATATCGAAAGGGTTTTACCTGTATTCAACTTAAATCAAGACCCTAAAGTAGTTGCGAGACAAATTCGAAATGAATTATACCCCGCTTTTAATCCAATACCCAAAGAATTTCTTAGAGGTTTAATCTCAACATTTGCTGAAAATAACATTCTTGTATTTGAATTTGTTGAAACATGGAACAAAAAAGAAAAGGTAAATATTGACGGATTCTTTTTAAGCCCAAATGTTATTGTACTTAAAAGGCAACAGACATCATTTAGACGAGAGATTTTTACATTAATTCACGAATTAGGGCATTATTTACTTAATGAAGAGGAAATTGAGCAATTAGACATTTCAAATTTTGGAAATAATAAGCTTTCATCAATTGAAAGATGGTGTAATGATTTCGCCTATTATTTTCTCGCGGGAGAATTTGACAAAGCTTTCGAAAATATTGAAAAAGCAGATGGCAATAATGATTATCATTTTGATTTAATTGAAAATATTTCAAAAGAAACACACCTTAGTCAGATTGCTCTATTTACCAAACTTCTATATCAAAAGAAAATTAGTCAAAATAACTATAATACTATTAAAGCTGACTTTGACGAAAAATTTCGAATTAAGCAGGAAGAACAAAACAAACAAAAGCAGTTAGATAAAATGCTTGGAATTCAGAAGGGTGGCTCAACTCCGAAACCGATGAATTCTCCATTGTTAATCTCTACAATTCAAACAGCATTTTACGAAGGCGTTATTAATGAATATGACGTTTGTAAAACGTTAAATATTTCGCCTGACAAACTTAAAAAGTATTTACAATGAAAGTAGTAATCGATACAAATTCACTTCTGTCATTGGTTCGTTACTACTTGCCTTTCGACAAAAAAGGTGTTCTTTTTCAATTCTTTAAAAAGAAAATAGAAAAAGGTGAAATCATTATAATTGACAAAGTACTTGAGGAATGCACTTACAATTCAAAAGGGATAGTGATTTCTATACTTGATTATTGAGCCCACTCCGAAAAGTCGAAT